>QHOW01000068.1 GCA_003219435.1 Verrucomicrobiota bacterium
GACAATTCGGGCCGATCAGTCTCGAGTTTTTTCCGGTCATTAGCGCTTTGACCTGCATCATATCCATCACCGGTATTCCTTCGGTGATGCAGACGACCAGCTCGACCCCTGCATCAACAGCTTCAAGAATTGAATCGGCGGCTGCCGGAGCGGGCACAAAAACCATTGAGGCGTTGCATTCGGTTTTTTGCCGCGCTTCCCACACCGTGTCGAATACCGGCACTTTGCCATCGAACATTTGCCCGCCTTTCCCCGGCGTCACGCCTGCGACCACGTTCGTGCCGTAATCCATGCATTGCCACGTATGAAACGCGCCCGCGCTGCCGGTGATGCCCTGCACCACAAGGCGTGTGCTCTTATCGACCGACGAATGACGAATGACGAATGAATGTCGAAGTTCGAATGACAAAAAGCGCCAAGTGCATATCCACCATTATTTCGGGCTTCGGAATTTGATCATTCCTTCGACATTCGTCATTCGGGCTTCGTCATTTTTTTCGTTTGTGAATGACGAGTTTGTTCCCATCTGGATCGCGAAATTGCGCCATCCAACAAACTGGTGTCTCGGTCTTCTCGATATCGAATGCGACACCCCGCTCTTTAAGTGTGCTGATCGCAGCATCGATGTCCTCCACCTCGAACGCGACCGTTGTCCCGTCGCGTGACGGCTTCCAGGCGGGATGACAGCCGACTCCAATCGTTGTCGCGCCAATATCGTATTCGACCCACGCGCCATCCATTTGGTCGGAGGTTGGATTCAGCTCGAGCGTCTCCTGATAAAATTTCCGCGCGCGTTCCTTGTCTGAAACAGCAATGGCAATGAATGCCACTTCGTTTGTAATCATTTACATGCTCCTTTCTCGTTTTCTGGTTTTAATTTGTGGATGATTAATTTGTTTCCGTCCGGATCCTGCACAACGGCCATGTGACAGCACGGGGTCTCGAACGGCTCTGCCGCGAAACGCAGATGCTGATCCTTCAATCGCCGAATCGCTTCGTCAAAGTCTTCAACTTCTAGCGCTGCGCCCGTTCCTTGGTCGGACGGCTTCCAGGCGTCACTCACATTTGCGATTGACAGTGTATCATTACCGACAGCGTATTCGATCCACTTTCCGCTCATCATTTCATCGGAGACCTTTAATCCAAGCACGTCTTCGTAAAACTTCCGTGCTCGCGGGATATCCGTTACCGGGATGGCTACAAATCCTATTTTCTTGATTCTCATTTTACTCCATCGAGAAGATCCAAATCCCAATTCCCAAATCCCAGGCAAAATTCAATCGCCAAATCCAAAAAAGAGAGAGCCCTCATCCGCTCTTCGAGATAATCGATGCAAAAATCAGCGTTAACTCACGCGCTTCAGAAGCCAATGCTTCTCGAGTAGCGGTGTTGCTCTTCGTTAATCCGGTGTCCACTAAACGCAGAAACAAGCGACTCTCTTTGGCTCCTTTCCGGCAAATTTTTACCCGCATAAGAAAATCCTTCTTACTCAAAGCTTCGTCCGCTTCGATCCAATTGGCAGCAACCGAACCGGATGCGCGCACGAGCTGCCGAACATCTTCCGTATTACTAACCATCCTCGGCAACTGCTTGACGAATGCCCGCACCGATTCCGCCAAATGAAATGTGCGATCTTCGAGATCACGTGGCTTAGCTCTTCCATTTTTGGAATTGGGGTTTGAGGTTTATTTGGGATTTGGAGCTTGGGATTTGGAGCTTACACGAGCGGCTGCAACGGCCTTTTGTGCCGCGTCGGCCAGATCGTCTGCCGCGATCAACACTAGGCCGCTTTCCTTCAGCAACTCTCTCCCTAATTCGACATTTGTTCCTTCAAGGCGAACAACCAACGGCACGGACAGTTTTAGCGCTTTCGCCGCGTTGATGATGCCCTGAGCGATGATGTCGCATTTCATGATGCCGCCGAAAATGTTCACGAGGATCGCTTTTACTTTCTTATCGGAGATCAAAATTTTGAAGGCTTCCGTCACCTGCTCTTCTGTCGCCCCGCCTCCTACGTCGAGAAAGTTCGCGGGCTCGCCGCCGTAAAATTTGATGATATCCATCGTGGCCATGGCCAGACCGGCCCCATTCACGAGGCACGCGATGTTTCCGTCCAGCCCGATGTAACTGAGGCCGTGTTTGGATGCTTCGACCTCGCGTGGGTCTTCCTCGGCGATGTCGCGCATCGCCGCGATCTCCGGATGCCGATAAAGCGCGTTGTCATCGAAATTAAATTTGGCGTCGAGCGCGAGCACTTCGCCTTTGGTCGTAAGGACCAACGGGTTCACTTCGACCATCGAACAATCGAAAGCTATGAATGTGCGATAGAGACCCTCGAATAATTTGGAGGCGTTCTTTAATTGCGACGATTCAAAACCGAGCTGCTTCGCCACTTTTCGTGTCTGATACGGTTGCAAACTGGCTAAAGGATCAATCGCTTCGCGAATGATTTTCTCCGGAGACTTTGCCGCAACCGCTTCAATTTCGACCCCGCCTTCCGTGCTCGCCACAATTAGTGGTGCGGCGGTGGCTCGATCCAGCAGAATCGCAAAATAGATTTCCCGCGCGATATCGGCGGACTCCGCAACGAGCACCTTGTTCACCACGCGACCTGCTGGCCCGGTCTGATGCGTCACCAGGATTTGCCCGAGCATTTTCGCTGCAACTTCGCGAACGTCCTCAGACGTTTTGCGAACATGAACTCCGCCTTTGAAGCCGTTTTTGAACGTTCCTTTCCCTCGTCCGCCAGCGTGAATCTGTGCTTTAACGACAATATCGACATCGCCAAGCTCGCGCGCGATTTGTTCTGCTTCGTCGAGCGTCGAAGCGACTTTGCCTCGCGTCGTCGCCACATCGAATCTTTGCAGTAATTCCCTGGCTTGATATTCGTGAATGTTCATCGGCTCTGCCTGCGTCGCGGACCGAGCAATTAGCTTGCGTTACGCATCGCAGCAACGGTTTTCTCTCTTATAAATGTGCTTGCCCTTCCCGAGCCGAGCCTTCTACGTTGACCCGCATGAACAACCTCGCGAAAATCAGCATCTTAACTTGTGCCGTTGTAATCACAGCCTCTCTTTCGCTCCGCGCAGGAACATCCCCGCAGGAAAAAGCCTTTACGGACAAATACAAAACAGCATTCGAGACCAAGGATACAGCCACGCTGGAATCATTCCTCTACACCCAGGGCGCCGACCCGGAGATCCTCGGCTTTTACAAGATGATGCAATCGAGCGACGCCGGCGGAAAGATTTCCAAAATAGAACTCGTCGATCTTACACCCGAGGATGTTAAGAAAGCCGCGACCCCAATGGATTCACCCACTGGCGGCAAAGTTTGCCTTACCCTCAAACCAAGCAAGAAGCTCGTCATCAAAGTCGAGAAAAAAGACGCTAACGGCAGCTCAACGAGCACGAGCGAAAGCTTTATCGCGGAGAAAGACGGCAAATTCGTTATCCCCGTTCCCGGTCCGTGTAAGTCTTAGAAGCGCTACCAAGGAGCGGCGGCTTCCTAGCCGCTGAGGAGACGCGACGACTGGGAAGCCGTCGTTCCCTGCTTGACCAGGCGCTCGCTCAGTTTGGGGAGCGAGGAGCATTCTGCTTGCGTCGGCCAGTAAATTGCCGACCAGCTGGAACGTCTCTCATTTTCGTTCCTCTCCGAAAAGAGTTCCCACCGTGCGTTGCTCGGTCGGCGGTTCGAGTCCGTTAACGAATTTTCGAAATCGCTCGGAGAAAACTTCAGGGCGAAGTTTCCAATAGTGAGCGATCCCGGGTGCAGCGACATAATGTCGAAGAAGTCCGTGCCAGCCTTCCCACAGCTGCCTATCCATCAGTCCATAGACATAATGAAAATGGATTGTCTCGAAGGCTTTCAAGAACTGGTAGGTTGCATGAAAGAACCGCGCTCGATCTTCGATGGAAAGTGCGCTGAGATCTTCGAGACCTATTCGCCAGATCCGTTCCACCTCGGCGTTTTCCATGAACGGTTTGGTCACGTCGCGCAAGGCCGTGGCCGCGGCGTCTTGCGTAGCGAGCTTGGCCACGCGCGTGCTCCGATGCACTTGGATGCCGAGATATAACACGGACAAAACGACAGCGACCGAGCTGACCAATTGCGAGATCGCATTAATCGCTTCCCAGTTCATCGCTTGGTTATACTACAGGCGAGCCACAGCCTGCTACTGCGGTTATTTAGCTTTTGTCAATTGCAGTTTGAAAGCGAACACGATCGGATGTCAGGCTGCCAGCCTGACTCGGCGAGCGGGCTGCCAGCCTGCTCTAGCCAATTCGCCAGGCTGGCAGCCTGGCGGCCGAGTCAGCCAAGGCTGGCTGACTTCCGATTTCGCTTCGCTCAACATGACAGCGTCATTTATCGGATCGGCTTACTTCGGTTCCTCCGCGACTTTGAGAACGATCTTCCCGCGCGTGTGACGGGTGGCGATTTGTTCCTGCGCCTTCGCGGCTTCGGCGACCGGAAACGTCTGCGAGACGATCACCTTGATTTTCTTTTCGTCGATCAGCCTGCCGATTTCGGCGAGCTCACTCGAATTTGGTTCGACACTAATGGATGCGCCATGGATCCCGTGCTTTTCAAGCTGCGTTGGATCGGGTCGCCCAACGATGGACACAATGAAGCCGCCTTTCTTTACCACGCCATACGAGCGCGCCAGCGTGTCTTTCCCGACCGAATCCAGAACTACGTCCACATCCTTCGCGACGTCTTCGAATTTTTGCTTTGTGTAGTCGATCGCCACATCCGCGCCGAGTTGTTTGAGCAGATCCTGATTAGCGGTCGACGCCGTCGCCATTACTTTCGCCCCGCGCGCCTTCGCAATCTGAATGGCGAAACTTCCAACGCCGCCGGATCCACCATGGATCAACACAGTCTGACCCGCGCTCAGTCTCGCAGTGTCGATGAGCGCTTGCCATGCTGTTTCCGCGACCAGCGGCACCGCCGCGGCCTCAACATATGTGAGTGACTGCGGCTTGGCTGCCGCCTCTTTTTCAGTCGCAACCGCGTACTGCGCATAACCGCCTCCCTTATCCAACGCAATGTATGCGTAAACCGGATCGCCTGGTTTGAACTTCGTGATCTTCGCGCCGGCCTTCTCAACGATTCCCGCAATGTCGTAACCGGGTATCGCCGGTAATTTGATGTGGAGGAACTGCCCGAATTTTTGCGAGCGAGCCGCTGCATCGACTGGGTTTACACCAGCGGCGATGACGCGCACTAGAATTTCATCCTCTTTCGCCTCAGGCTGTGGAATCTCTTCAAGCTTCAAGACTTCCGGTCCGCCATACTGGTGAGCCACGATCGCCTTCATCGCCGGCGCTGATGATTGCGCACGGGCAAGAATCGAACACGCGCAGATGAGAGCGGTGCAAAGAAATTGCAGCTGCCTCATACGATACAGGGCCTTGATCTTATTCGCTTCATTTTTCTGACCTCTGATATCTGCCCTTTATTTATCAGGCCGGAAACGTCGGTGGGCCCGGCAGCGAATTCAATGGAGATATCGAAGTTGGCGGCGCAGGCGGTGATAACAAAATGGTCGAAAACTCAGGTGGGATAAAGTTCGCCCATACATCGTAATCGGAGCCGAATTGGCGCAGAAATAAAAGTGAGAACGAACGAAGCAAAACAAAGACCGGCAGCAAAATCACCGTTCCGATATAAGGAATCGCGGCGATGCAGCAAGTCGCGCAAGTCGCAATGCATGCCACGATCACGGTGGCCAACGCCAGAACAATCAAAAACAAACAATACAAAAGGATTTCACCCGGATGCGCTGCCACTAATCTGGCAACAACGCCAAACGCTTTAGAGGCGCGGCAACGCTGCCGATACATAACGGGCACCATGAAATTCGCGATCAACGACCATGCCACAACGAGAAGAATCATCACAAATGCCCACGCGGCGATCGTGGATATCAGATAGACATCGTGTATGTGCAGAAAGGTAACGCCTCCGATAATCGGAAGCATGAACGGGAACGAGAGCAGCACCGCGAAAATCAGGAAGGCAAAGCCGACCAGCAATGAGAAAAGAAAATAGCTGTTTCCCTCTCTTTGGAAGTCACGCCATGGTGCTGCAATTGCGCCGCGGTTTTTCACGATGCAGTCGATAAATATGAAGCAGCCGCGCGCCCGCAGCCAGGCAAACAGGATAATGAGAGCGAGGACGAAGCAAATCAAAACGCATACGCCTGCCACGAGAATCGGATGCGGAATTTGGCTAATTGCCTCATTCAGCTTCTGCACATCTTCGCGACGGTTGTACCGGTAGTTAAAACTGCCGCCACCACCACCCAGATTCGCCAGCCACGCAGCAAAGCCAATCACAAACCATTTCTTTACGTCAAACGGCTGAAACAGAATCTTCTTCATCAACTTGAACGCTTCACCAAACGGTTTAAAGATTTCGATTTTCGGCTCCGTTCCATTCATGAGCGGGCATTCTGAAACACTTCGCCGAAAGCGATCAATGCTAAAAGGACTCGAGGCAAGCGCGTAGTAGCCTTGGCCAATCGTTAGTTGAGCAGCATGGTAGAACCGCATGTCAGGCTGCCAGCCTGACCCGGCTAGCGGCCTGCCCGACAATAATTCGCCAGGCTGGCAGCCTGTCGGCCGAGTCAGCCAAGCTGGCCGACATCCGAGTCCACTGCTGGAGGAAACTGAATCAACGAACGCTAGCAAAAGCCGTCCCTACTTGTCTGCGGTTGCTTCGTTAACCAGCCCCCAGCATGTTCCTAATTACCGATGCTGAACACGAAAAGAGAAATTACCCAAGTCGTTGCTGAGCCTAAGCCAGATATGATGGCGCGCGCAAAACGCCGCTATCCGATTGGCGCGGAACTGATCGGCGAAAGCAAAACTCATTTTCGTGTTTGGGCCCCGAAGGCTCAGCATGTGGATCTTGTTCTGGAAGAAAGCGCGGCGAAAAACGCGGGGCGAACATTTCATCGGCTCGAGGCTGAGGAAGACGGGTATTTTTCCGGCGTCGCTAACGTCGGGGCGGGCGCCTGCTATCGGTTCCGGGTAAACAAGGCCGAGAATTTTCATCCCGATCCGGCATCACGCTTTCAGCCGGACGGGCCGCACGGTTCATCGTGCGTGATTGATCCAACGACATTCCACTGGACCGATTCACAGTGGCCGGGGGTCAAACTGAAAGGCCAAATCATCTACGAAATGCACGTCGGCACATTCACCAAAGAAGGGACATGGCACGCCGCGGCCGAGCAGTTGGCGGAGCTGGCGCGCATCGGGATCACCGTGATCGAAATGATGCCGATCGCGGATTTCCCAGGGAAATTCGGCTGGGGTTACGACGGCGTGGACCTTTTTGCGCCGACCCATCTGTATGGCACGCCGCACGATCTACGCGCCTTTGTGAATCGCGCGCACTCCCTGGGTATGGGTGTAATTCTCGATGTCGTTTACAACCACTTCGGCCCCGACGGAAATTATCTCGGCATTTATTCCAACAGTTATTTGACTCGTGAAAAGGAAAACGATTGGGGCGACTCGATTAATTTTGATGGACCAGACTCACAACCAGTCCGTGAATTTTTCATTACCAATGGTCGCTATTGGATTGAAGAATTCCACTTCGATGGATTCCGCTTCGACGCGACGCAAACCATCTTTGACAACTCCGAGGAGTACATCGTCGGCGCTATCGGCCGCGCCGCGCGCAAAGCCGCTCGCACGCGCTCGATCATTTTGGTCGCGGAAAACGAGCGGCAGGAAGCGAAATTGATTCGTCCACGCAACGAAGGCGGCGACGACCTCGACGCAATTTGGAACGACGATTTTCATCACAGCGCCGTTGTCGCGCTTACTGGAAGACGAGAAGCCTATTACACGGATTACCTCGGTTCACCGCAGGAATTCATTTCGGCGGCCAAGTACGGTTATCTTTTTCAAGGTCAACCTTACGTCTGGCAGGAAGCGCCGCGCGGCTCGCCGACATTTGGAGCGCCACCGGAAGCATTCGTCGCGTTCATCGAGAATCACGATCAGGTTTCAAACACCGCCGCCGGTGAGCGACTTCGTTTCCAAACCTCCCCCGGCCGCTATCGCGCCATAACTGCTTTGCTCTTGCTCGGGCCATGGACACCACTGCTTTTTCAGGGTCAGGAGTTCGGTGCTTCGATCCCGTTTGTGTTTTTTACAGACACGGGCGATGGCCGGATGCGCGAGGCCATTCGCAAAGGACGCTTCGAATTTCTCGCGCAATTTCCCTCACTCGCCAGCGATGAAGTGCAAAAACGGTTGCCGGTGCCTTCCAATCCGGAAGTTTTTGCAGAGTCCAAGCTCGATTTTTCCGAGCGACAGAAAAACAAGCGCTTCTACGACATGCATATCGATCTCTTGCGGTTGCGCCGCGAAGACTCACGCTTTCGCGAGCAGAAACCGGGTGGAGTGGACGGCGCAGTGCTCGGAACGAAGAGTTTTGTGTTGCGCTATTTCAGCGACGGAAATACTGACGATCGATTGCTGGTCGTGAACCTCGGCGAACGCCAAGTGCTTGCCCCCATTCCGGAACCGCTGCTGGCGGCACCGCTTGGCTTGGAATGGAAAACACTTTGGTCGAGCGAATCAACTCGCTACGGAGGACCCGGGGTGGTCACCGTGGCAACACAGGACAGTTGGATATTGCCCGCGGAAGCAGCGGTGGCGCTGCGGCTAGCGCCTGAAAAAGCACCGCGACGCCAACCAAAGGTACGCAAATTGGGCTGAGTAAATCGTTCCTCGCTTCGACGACCAGTGAACAAGCAATTTGAAGCAAGCGCTCCGGTTGTGCGCGCGATGCCGTGGGACGGCGCGCACATGTCTCGCGACCTTTTACTCGACCGTGAATGGCTCGTTAGCAATGGCCTTGGCGGTTATGCGTCCGGCACTGTTTCAGGCGCGGTGACACGGCGTTATCATGGTTTGCTCATCGCGGCATTGCCCGCCCCGCTCGGGCGCGTCGTGATGTGGAGCCATGTTTCGGAATTTCTCCGCTTCAGTGACGACGACGTGGTTTCTCTAGTCGCGGAAGAACGCGCCGGCGGCCAGCTTGATTTAGAAAGCGCCGACTACCTGACCGAATTCCGACTCGAGGATGGACTTCCGGTGTGGACGTATTGTGTTCGCGACATTGTGGTCGAGAAGCGCGTTCTGCTTCCTCATTTGCAGAACACGGTCCATATCAGTTACCAGGTGATCTCAGGAAGAAAGCTGCCGCGCCTCGAATTGCGGCCCGCTTTTCATTTTCGACATCACGAAGCGTCTGTGAATATCGATTTGGGGGCGCCGTACAAACTCACGGCCGTCGATGGTCGTTATGAAATCGTGGCGCCACGTCGAAAGCTGCCTCCGCTGCGGATGCGACTTGATGGCTGTCAATCCGCTTTCACGATTGCGCCCTCGAAAATTTCCGAGGTTGTTTATCGAATCGAGCAGCAGCGTGGCTATACGTATCAAGGCGAGCTCTGGAGCCCGGGATTTTTTCAAGCTGACCTGACCGAGCAAAACACGGCGACCCTGGTCGGCTCGACCGAGCCATGGGACATCATCGACGTGTTGGGACCCGAAGACGTTCTTGACGCGGAGCGCGAACGGCGCGCGCGCCTGCTCCAGGACGCGATTCCGAAAGCGCGCCAGGATTTTCCCGCCGAGCTGGTTTTCGCGGCCGATCAGTTTGTGATCACACCTGCGGGCCGAGTTGAGGAAGCCGCGCGCGCACATGCGGCCGGTGACGAAGTGCGCACCGTCATCGCCGGATACCATTGGTTTACCGATTGGGGACGCGACACGATGATTAGTCTCGAAGGTCTGACGCTGATCACCGGGCGCTGCCTGGAGGCCGGCTATATCCTGCGCACTTTCGCGCGTTACGTCCGCGATGGACTCATTCCTATATCACACGGCCGATGCCACACTCTGGTTCTTTCACGCTCTCAACCGCTATCTCGAACGCACGAAAGATCGAAACACATTGGAGTCGCTTCTGCCGTGCTTGATCGACATTATGGAGCACCATTTGCGTGGCACAAAGTTTAACATCCACGTCGATCCAAACGACGGCCTGCTTGTCGAGGGAGAGAAAGGCTACCAGCTCACCTGGATGGATGCGAAGATGGGCGATTGGATCGTCACGCCGCGCAGAGGAAAGGCTGTCGAGATTAACGCGCTCTGGCACAACGCTCTTCGTCTGCTTGCAGGTTGGTTGCGCGAAACTGGCGACGATACGGCCGCGCAACGCTACGAGGAACACGCGGAACGCGCGTGTGCCTCTTTCAATGAACGGTTTTGGTTCCCGGAGGGTGGTTACCTTTACGATGTTGTCGATGTTGAAGGTGGGTCGCGCAACGATTCCTCATTGCGACCAAATCAACTGTTCGCCATCTCGCTTGACCATCCGGTCCTCAATGCGCAGCGTTGGAACTCGGTCATTGGCATCGTGGAAGAAAAACTGGTCACGCCGCTCGGTTTGCGCACGCTCTCGCCGGACGACTCGGAATACAAACCGATTTATGGCGGTGATCTGCGTTCACGCGTCATCAAGGCACGGTTTGGGCGTGGTTGATCGGGCCATTCATCGACGCATGGTTGAAAGTGCATCCGCACGATCGAGCCACGGCGCGTAAATTTCTCGTGCGGTTTCCCCAGCATTTGAACGAAGCGGGCATCGGCACCATTAGCGAAGTGTTCGATGCCCGGGAACCGCACAACCCGGGTGGCTGCATTGCGCAAGCCTGGAGTGTTGCCGAAGTGCTGCGCGCCTGGTCGAAGACAGCCTGAAATAGCGCTCGCCGCGATGAACGATCTACTGGCGTTAGACAATTAAACTTCCGCCACCTTTCAGGAAGTCGCGTTTGCACGTGCCAGATTAACAGCGCATAACTTCCGCCGATGAAATTCGTTTTGCTCATCGTTGCAATTAGCTCGATCTCGATCTTCGCATTTGCCCAGGAGAAAACTACGCCCCCGCCAAAAGTATATCCCGTCGCTTTGCCGAACTACGACGAAGAAACAGCTACGCGACTCCAAATCTTTTTGGACAACAACTATTTCGGACCAGGTAAGATCGATGGAAAAATGGGCGAGTTTTTTCGTAAAGCGCTCGTTTCCTACAAGCACGCCCGCGCCATGCCGAAGACGGGCGCGGTCGATCAGTGGATGCTCGACCAAGTGCCAGTGACTTACACGACCTACACAATCAGAGAGGAAGATCTGAAATTAATCGGAGACGTTCCAAGCGGTCATGCCGAGCAGGCAAGATTGAAATGGCTCCCCTACACCTCGCTGCTCGAATTTATCGCCGAGCGTTATCATTCCGCCGAATCCTATATTCAGAAACTCAATCCCGGAAAGAATTGGGAACATCTGCAACCAGGCGAAATTCTCAAAGTGCCTAACGTCTTGCCATTCGAAGTCGAAAAATTCACGGAAGGCAAGATTCCTGAAAATCCGGCATTCGCGAATCGCAAGATCTTCGTCGATACCGGGGAACATCTGCTTGAAGTCTTCGACAACGACCAGCTCGTCTGTGTGTTCCCGATTACGCCCGGGTCAAAAACGCTGCCTGCGCCGGTCGGCACATGGAAGATTCTCGGCGCAACGGTCTGGCCGTGGTTCCGGTATGATGAGGGGATGCTCAACCACGGGGTGCGCACCGAAAACTACTACAATCTGCCGCCCGGCCCGAACAACCTCGTCGGCGTGCTCTGGATGGGGTTAAACAAACCGGGCATCGGTATCCACGGCACAAACAACCCGGAGACGATCGGACGCGCCGCCAGTCACGGCTGCATTCGACTGGCGAACTGGGACGCTGCCCGCGTCAAGGACCTCGTGAGCGTCGGCAATACGGTCCTCATCTTCTGATTGTAGGGCGTTTCTGTGAAACGCCAGGCGTCTGACACAGACGCCCTACAATAGAAAACTTTTCGCGCGGAATCGCGATCTCGCACGTCTAGGTTATAGATCGCAACAAAATGGATGCCAGTGAACGCGAACAATACCGGGCGGCCATTCACGGCGATCGTGAGGCATTTGAAATGATCATTCGCACGCACAGTCGAACGCTGTTCGCCATCGCCTTCGCCATTTTGCAGAGCCGCGAGGAAGCCGAAGACGCCGTGCAGGACTCGCTGGTTAAAGCATGGAAAATGCGCTGGCGCGTGCGCGATCCGGAAAAATTTCCCGCCTGGCTCTGCATGATCGCTCGACATCGCGCGCACGATGTTTTTCGCAGACGGCGACCCGTTCCACTCTCGGCACAAATAATCGAACCAGTCGAACCAGAACCGAATGGCTCAAGTGCTTTGGATCAACAATTGCATTCCGCGCTGGCTGCGCTGCCCGAGCTTCATCGCGCTGCGCTTACCCTTCGTTACTTCGAAGAGATGGATTATCGGACCATCGAAAACACGCTGGGACTCACCAATGGTGCGCTGCGCGGAATTCTCGGCCGCGCCCTCGCTTCGCTGCGCAAACAACTTCGCCCCGCTCTCGTTTCAACGGACTGAATCTATGGCAACCGTTCACGACGAAATCGACAACTGGCTCGCTGCCGATCTTTACGGCGAACTGTCCGACGAAGAGCAGCGCCAGTTGCATACTCATCTCGTCGAGTGCGCTGTGTGCCGAAAAACTCATCAGGAAACCAAAACCATGAATAAAATTCTTGAAGAAACTTTCGCTCAGCAGAAACCCGATCCGGCTTTCGAACAACGAATGCTGGCCAGCTTTCGCCAGCGCATTCCCGAAAGAAGCGGATTGCTGAAATTGCTTGCTGATCTGATGCGTTTGCGCGCCGCTCAAGTCACCGCAGTTGCTGCGGTGTTGCTCGCACTGGTGCAACTTGGCCGGATGATCACTGGGGAAACTGCGACTCCGCAGCGCGCTCGCGATCGCTATGCGAACGAACAGTTATTCGAACAACCCTCACAGGTTGCAGCAACGTCGGAGCCTGATCGCGCCGGAGCTCTGGAAAAATCGGACGAACTCGCCGCTGGCAAACCAAAAGACCTGGCACTCCCAGCACCGCCGCCGTCCTCTGGGACCAGATCAGAACTCCACAAAGACTTCAAAGCGCTTCCGGCAACAGTCGCACCGGCTAAGACACCGCAGGCGGAAACGGCTGCGAAGGAAATCGGCAGCGAGGAAGCGATGAACTACGTAGCCGAGCCGAGCTCAGCCGAAACACCGGCTCCGGAGTTGGTGAATCGCAAACTGATCCGCAACGCAACCGTGGAGTTGGAGATCGTCAGCTTTGATGATGCTGTGCAGAAAATCACCGCGTTTGCGAAGGAAGAGCGTGGCTATGTTGCAACGACAGATTCTCAGAAACAAGCAAATGGCAAGCTGCGTGGCCAGGTCGTCGTCAAGGTCTTGCCGGAAAATTTGGATCGTTTTCTACAAAAGATTCGCGGGCTCGGCGAGTTGAAGAACCAGACGCTCGGGACTGAGGACGTGACCAAAGCATACTTCGACACTGATGCACGTCTGAAGAACGCCCGCGTAATGGAGCAGCGTTTGGTCGACATGATGAAAACGAAGACCGGCAAGGTTTCCGATTTGCTTCAGGTGGAAAAGGAACTCGGTCGCGTGCGCGAAGAGATCGAGAAGATGCAGGGGGAATTGAAGTATTGGGATTCCCAGGTGCAATTCGCAACGGTGACGATTTCTCTGGTCGAAAAGGACATGGAAGAACCGGCGGCGTTTCTGATCAAGGAGCGTTCGCAGCTCGCACTTTATGCGCCAGATGTTGAGAAGATCTACAACGACATCAAAGCGCTCGCGTCGTCGAAAGTGCAGATCACAAATGCCCAGCTCAACCGCGACTATTCAGGACGTATTTCGGCGACAATGAGCATGTTGATCGCGCCGGAAGAAAGCGAAGCAGTAATCGGTCGGGTTAAAAGCTTCGGACGCGTGGAAAACTTTCAAACCCAAACGGAGCGCATCGCGCAGGGCGGGACTGGCATGGCTGAAAATGCAAAGACTAAGCGCGACAAGGTGGAGCTCAACATCACGATTTCCCGCGAGGAACAGGAGCAGGCATTTCAGCAAACGAGCTTGCGGATTCGCACGTCATCGGTGGACGAAAAGGCAAGGGACCTTCGCACCCTCGCCGAAAAACAAGGCGGACGCGCTTGCAGCTCGACCTTTACCCGCGATCCGGACGGGCGCGAACTGGCAAATATTTGGCTGCGTGTGCCGATGAAAAATTATTCGGCGCTCATGCAATCGCTGCACTCTCTCGGCAAAGTCGAAGATGTAGGCGTGCACCGGCAGGATCGCACTGGCACACAGATCGACGAGGCAAACGCGCCGGCGGACATCTCGATCCAGGTTTACAGCCAGGGGAACATCGTTTCATCCGAGACCGGCTTGTTCGCTACGCTGCGACGGACTCTCACGCAAAGCGCCAGCGCGATCATGTGGAGCTTGCGCATGATCGGCGTTGCGGTTGCGTTCCTGGCGCCATGGGTGATTGCAATTGTTTTCATTGTCTGGTTTGTGAAGCGGATCGCACGTGCGAGACAAAGCAAAGCCCGATAATTGTAGGGCGTCTGTGTCAGACGCCGATCACATGGAGAGGCGTTTCACAGAAACCCCCTACAATTGCGAGCGGCGACCTGCTGCGAATCGCTCTTGCTCGCTTCGCAAACGAGTCATATTTTCTTTCGCACGGAGGATGTCGATGAAAACAACCAGCGGTATCAGCTTCGATAACGCGGCCGTGGCCGCAACGCCGAAACATCTTTTGCAATTCGCAGTCGATCAGCGCTACGACGATTACACGCCGGTCGATCACGCGGTCTGGCGATTCATCATGCGCCAGAATATTTTTTTCCTGAAGGAGTATGCGCACAAGGTTTACTTCCAAGGCCTGCTCAACACCGGCATTTCTTTTGAGCGCATCCCGCGCATTCAGGAGATGAACGACATTCTGGCGAAAATCGGCTGGGGCGCGGTGGCGGTGGATGGTTTTATTCCCCCGGCGGCATTCATGGAATTTCAAGCTTACAAGGTTCTGGTCATCGCGTGCGACATGCGGAAGCGGCGGGTCACGCGCCGATTATTGTCGATCGTGAGTATTCGAATTATTTGCAGCGTTTTGGTGAAGTTGGCGCGAAAGCGATGTCGTCAAAGAAAGATTTCGAGCTCTATCAAGCGATCCGGCACTTGTCGATCTTAAAGGAACAGCCCAATAGCGACCCGAAAGAAGTCGAGGAAGCAACCAAACTGGTCGAACATCGCCAAAAAAATCTTGGCGAACCTTCGGAGATGGCGCTGCTCTCGCGCCTGCACTGGTGGACAGTCGAGTACGGATTGATCGGCACGCTCGAGAACCCAAAAATCTACGGCGCGGGATTACTTTCATCGATTGGCGAATCGGTCTCATGTCTCGAGCCGCAAGTGAAGAAGATCTCCTACTCCATCGACGCGGCGAATGTGCCGTTCGATATTACAACCAAGCAGCCGCAACTCTTCGTCTGTCGTGATTTCAAACATCTCGCTGACGTGCTTGAAGAATTTGCGAACAAGATGGCGTTCATGGTGGGCGGACTCGAAGGCATCAACAAGGCCATCGAATGCAAGAACGTCGCGAGCTGCGAATACTCATCCGGCCTGCAAGTCAGCAGTATTTTTAACGAGGTCATCACCGACGAACACCATTCCCCGATTTATCTCCGGACGACCGGCAAGACAGCGCTGGCTTTTCGAAACAAGGAGCTCGAAGGCCACGGCATCGATTATCACAAGGAAGGCTTTGGTTCGCCGATCGGGAAATGGGCACAATCATCGACGTCTCCCGAGCTACTCACCAACGATCAACTGCACGCGCTCGGAATTGTCGAGGGAAAGAAAGCGAAGCTTGAGTTTGTCAGCGGTATTATGGTTTCGGGGAAAGTCGAGAAAGTATTGCGCCGCGACGGCAAATTGCTGCTGATCACTTTCTCAAATTGCAGTGCGAAATACGGCGACCGCGTCCTTTTCGATCCCGACTGGGGAACGTACGACATGGCCGTTGGCGAGCGGATTAGTTCGGTCTTTAACGGCGCGGCCGACAAGGATGCTTACAACCAGGTCGCGCTCGTTCTGAAAGAACGAACGATTAAAGTTCCGTCCGATGCGAAGCGCAAGCGCCTTGAAAATCTCTACGCACAGGTTCGCAAGATTCGCGAGAGCAAAGCCGGCTACGAGCGGCTGGGCGAAATTTGGGAGACTCAGCAAGCCGAACATCCGGATGACTGGCTATTATCTATGGAGATCTTCGAGATCCTCAACACCACCGATCAGCAGCCGGAATTGAAAGCCAAGATCGAAAAGTTCCTCAGCACCAAAAAGGCGAGCACGAAAGATCTTTCAACACTGATCAGTTGGGGCTTCCGTTTGGTTGAGTACCACAAGAAACCGGAATATCAGGCGACATTGCACGCGTCGCCGAAGTGAAGCCGTTATTCGAGCGGGTTGGGAATCTCTCGTTATAGCCACGGCTCTGCGAGCCGTGATTGTTTATGAACCGACCACAGGCCGGTGGCTACAACAGTGCAGCGATCAATAGCTTTCATCCTTGAAATGCCGTTTTCCCTTTAGCGCCTTCGCATACTCATCTTTGCTCAGTATGTTTTCATCCAGCTGCATATCGGTTCGGCAAAGGCTTTTGAAGAACCCCTCGATGCGTTCTTTGCTGCTCAACACTTCGTCCGTGAGATAATTCACATCGACATTAATGCAGATCGCGCCGACGATCCCGAATTCCTTGCGCGTAATAGGAATCGTCGTGCACTTGAATTTCCGCGCCCCGATGTCCAGCTCGTAATTCAATTTCTCTTCATTGAGAAGCTGGCGCTTTTTGAGATCGATCAGCAGATTGGTCGTGCCGTCGCGGAGGTGACGGCCAGTCACATTGTTCTCCAGAACGATCAGCGAGTGCGCCGGATCAGCCAGATTGTGCAGCAAAATTTCGATGCCTGTATTCGGGAATGACTTTCCGATCAGGTGCACGATCCGCACGTAATTGTCGAGGAATTCGGTCGTGTCATCGGCGATTTTTTTTCCACCATATTTATCAAAAAGTTGCGCGTAGACCTTTTGCTCTGCCGGTTCCAGGTGGCTCCGAACATTATTTTGCTCGCCGATAAAAATTAGTTGGCGCGCCGCTGTCCGGTCTTCGTTTTTGAGAAAATAATGCATTCCGAGCCGGAAATCTTTCAGGCTGAATTCGCCAAAGTTCTCGCGAGAGATGGTGAACGGATAAAAATCGTACTCTTCCAGGTTTCGGCCGAATTTGCGGCGCTGCTCTTTGTATTTCCCCCAAAGAAAGCCCATGGCGAGAAAGAGAAGCGAGACGAGGATCGACGCGAT
>QHOW01000069.1 GCA_003219435.1 Verrucomicrobiota bacterium
GTCTCTTAGCAGCCGCTTCATCACATCCTTGTCCATGCCGACGGCTGAACCGAGGACGCCCGCCCCGACGAACGGGATATTAGCGAGCTTCAGCAGTCCCTGGACCGTGCCATCTTCTCCGAATGGACCGTGGAGAACAGGAAAGATAACATCCAAAGAGCCAGGCCTCTGTTGGCCTGAAAGGGGAACAAGCTGGTCTCCTTGTTTGCCTGGAACCAGCGCCAGATTTTCGCCGCCTTCCGGCAATTCAGGTAATTGCGATTTAGTTGCGGGGAGAAAAAATCCAGACCCCTCGTTCAGATGCCATCCACCTTTCTTGTCGATACCGATTAATACGACCTCGTATTTATTCTTATCGATTGCGTCGACGATATTTTTTGCTGACTGCAGAGAGACCTCATGCTCGGCAGATCTACCCCCGAACAATATTCCGACACGGATTTTCTTAGACATCTACGGACGTGAAGCAGTTGGCTCGCGGAGCGGAAGCTGAAGCGCACTCGCGTGCGTAGCGTCGTGATACATCTTCACATGGCAAGTGCGCGCGTTCTTGGCGGTTTCATCAGCCACGACTCCGCCGGAGTTGTAATTCTTTTGCCAGAAGATTGAGTTCGGCGAAGAGATTACGAGTCGCAAACGGCTGCCTTTCATGAGCCGGCGGGCGACAAACAAACCGGGATCGAAATCGCATTTCACAATTTCGCCTGGCTTCACCAGTTTCGCTTCGCGCAGTGATTCGCGGTAACGCAAACGACGAATGTCGCTCCAGAGCGCGATGCTCGTCCCGTCTGGCTGAATCTCGTAGAGGTCAGCCTCGAAGTCGGTATCTGGCGTGTCCATGGAAATCCAAAGCGAGAGTTTCGGGCAACCGATCAACGGAGTTTCTGCCCGCAGCGGATCGGTGTGATAAACAAGGCCATCCTTACCGATGCTGAGTGGAAACCGTTGGTCGATACCTGCCGTTTTTTCATTCGGCTCGACACCCTCCACGTTTTCGCCGCGACCGGTGTCTAGCGGGTCGTAAACACATCGATCCGCGGCTTCACTTGGCTTTTTCTCCGTCAACGTGCCCGAGCGGAAGACTCCGTTAGCGTCGCCATTTTTTGAATCCAGATAAAAAGTCCGCGGATTTGCCGTTAGAGTTTCGAGGCTGTCGGCATATTTCCATTCGCCGTTGGCGCCCGTATTGCCAGGCGCGAGCAAGTAATAGGCGACTTGATCTTTGAGAAACTCCGGCCTCACGCCGTTCTTCATTGTCCAATCGTACCATTGGCGATGGAGATCGTTAAGATCGACAATGGCGGCTGAGCCGAATTTGATGCCGGCGACTTCATCAGTCGGCGTGCGCGTGCCCGCGTGGTCCCACGGCCCGATGATCAGAAAATGTTTCGGGCGTGTTTCTGAAGAAGCATTCGCGATGTGATCGCGATAAAATGTGAGGGCGCCGAGTTCGTCGCCATCATATTGACCGGTGATCGTCAGAATCGGCAACGTGATCTTCTTGAATTGGTCAATCGTCGGAACCATCGCGTCATAGTACGCGTCGGCCATTGGATGTTTTAGGATGCGCTGGAAATTCGCGGACGGATTTCCAACGAACGAATCGAGGTCTTTGAATGGAATGTGTTTCTTGTAGGCGTCGAGAAACTTTGTGCGCCAGAACTTTTGGTCGCCGAAAAGGTTTTGCTGTCCGGCGCGGCCACTGGTGAAGGTGAACCATTGCACGTCGTAGGTTTCGCCGACGTTTTGGTAGGAAGGATAATCCAGCGGCGGATGCGGCGCGGCTACAGGCACGATGGTCGCGAGGTGTGGCGGGAATTCCTTCGCTGTCGCCCATTGATCGAACCCGGCGTAGGAGCCGCCCCACATCGCGACTTTACCGTCGCAAAACGGCTGCTGCGCCAGCCACTCGACAACGTCGTGACCGTCTTCTGATTCGTGCGCGAACGCTTCGAATTCCCCCGCAGAGTTTCCGCGACCGCGAACATCGACAAGTGCAAACACGTAGCCATGCGACGCGAAATACGCAGCCCGCGCGTGATAAGAATCGGAAATGTAGGGTGTGAGGGTGAAGATCACCGGCGCCTTTGGCGGCGATTCATCAGACATCTTAGGCAAATAGAGCGTCGCGTTCAATTCTACTTTGTCGCGCATCGGAATTTTTACAGCCCAGCGAAGATCGTAATCGGCGGGCGGTTTCACCGGCGATGGCGAAGGCGCGGGGGCAGGCGTTTGGGCAATGGAGTTGGCAACGAGCGCCAGGAAGAAAGCGGCAGGCAGAATCGACAATTTCATCTAGCGGCATTCAAGCGAAGCTGAGCGAACGAAACAAGGGTTCTTTCCCGGTAGTCGCGTCGATTGCGTCTCAACCGGCGGAATGAAAATCACGTCTCGGATTCTTTAGTGTTGAAGCGTGTGCGCTCGGAAGCACCGGCGTCTGGCGACCCGGGATGACCAGCAGCTAGATTGGCCCGCGCAAGTCGCGGATTGCCTTGGCGTAATCTTTCGTGTGGAAAATTGATGTGCCGGCCACGAGGACGTTGGCGCCATTTTGGATCGATAATCGCGCCGTTTGGGCATTGATTCCGCCGTCCACTTCGATGTCGACCTTATGTCCGTGGGATTTTTTCCATTCCGACGCGCGTTTTACTTTCTCCATCATTTCTCGCCGAAACGATTGCCCGCCAAAACCGGGATGGACCGTCATGACAAGCAAAATGTCGATCTTGTCGAGAAACGGCTCAACCGATTCGAATGGTGTTGCGGGATTTAAGGAAAGACCGGGGCGGCAGCCGGCGTCTCGAATCGCGCGTAAAGTTTTCTCGACATCGTGGTTCGCTTCTGGCTCCACGTGAACTGTAATGGAATTAGCGCCTGCTTTGACAAAGCGGGGCGCATAGTGGTCGGGGGTTCGGATCATTAGATGGACATCGAGAGGCAGATTTGTTTGTTTGCGTACGATGCCAACAATTTCCGGACCGAAGGAAATGTTATCGACAAAATGTCCATCCATGATGTCGCAATGGATCCAATCCGCCCCAGCCTGTTCCACCCGATGAACTTCGTCGGCAAGCCGTGAAAAATCAGCGGCAAGAATGGACGGCGCGACGATGACTTTTTGCATGGAGTGATGGAGTAAAGCAGTAACGGAGTAATGGCAATAGTCCAATAGTCGAACACCCCACTGCCCCATTACCGCATTATTCCGATAATATGCGCTTGACGACCCGAGGCTCTGTTTCATGTTACGGCGTTTCAGCCGGTCGAATCGCGCTCGCGGGAAGTGCCTGCGAAGATCGACATGTGACGCGCTTCCCTCGGACTGGAAAGTGCTCCCAATTTAATAACTCATGTTCAACGGACTCTTCGGCTGGTTATCCAGCGATATCGGGATCGACCTCGGCACCGCCAACACCCTCGTTTACGTAAAAGACCAGGGCATCGTGTTACGCGAGCCGTCAGTCGTGGCAGTGCAAGCCGGCACCAACAAGGTGCTGGCGGTAGGTGAGGAGGCCAAACGCATGCTAGGCCGCACACCGGCAAACATCGTCGCGGTGCGCCCGCTAAAAGACGGCGTCATCGCCGACTTTGAGATAACGGAGGCGATGCTGCGGCATTTCATAACGAAAGTGCACAACCGCCGGGTGCGTGTGAGACCGCGCGTTGTGATCGCAGTCCCCTCCGGTATCACTGAAGTGGAAAAACGCGCCGTCCGTGAATCGGCAACACACGCCGGGGCACGGGAAGTTTATCTAATCGAGGAACCAATGGCAGCTGCAATCGGGGTGGGACTTCCTGTGCAGGATCCGGCCGGTAACATGATCATCGACATCGGCGGCGGCACGACGGAGGTCGCGCTGATTTCACTTTCCGGAATTGTGTTTAGCCGCAGCGTCCGGGTCGCTGGCGACGAGCTCGATGAAGCGATCGTGCAGTACATGAAGCGCGCTTACAATTTGATGGTGGGCGAACGCACGGCCGAAGAGATCAAAATCAAGATTGGCTCGGCCTACCCGAGTGAAAAGGAGACCAGTGTGGAAGTCAAAGGGCGTGATCTTGTCGCCGGACTGCCCAAAACACTCATGATTACTTCGCAGGAAGTGCGTGAAGCATTGCTTGAACCGATCTCGACGATCGTCGATTCCGTGCGCATCACGCTGGAGCGCTGCCCGCCGGAACTTTCAGCGGACCTCGTCGATCGTGGGCTCGTTCTGGCAGGCGGTGGCGCATTGCTACGCGGCTTTGACAAGCTCTTGAGCGAGGAAACAGGTTTGCCTGTCCATGTCGCTGAAGATCCGCTCAGTGCGGTGGCGGAAGGGACTGGCAAATGCCTCAATGAACTTAAATTTTTGCGTCAAGTGGCCTCGGCAGATCGCCAGTGGCGGTAATATCCATTGTGGATTGCGGATTTTCGATTGCGGATTGAAAGCAGCGATTAGCCGCGGCGGATTGCACAATCCGCAATCCGCAATCCGCAATCCGCAATCGCCATGAGCCGTACGAACATCATCGCGCTGCTGATTTTCGGCGCTATTCTCGGATATTTTCTCACCTTCGGGGCGGACACGACACGAAAATTCAAGGCCGGCGTGTATCAGTTGCTTGCGCCGTTTCTGACCAGCGGCTCGGGACTGAGAAAGCAGATTACGTCGGTCCGCACCGGTTTAAAGTCGCTCGACCAATTGGAGCACGAAAATGCTGCGCTCCAAGTGGAGAATCGCGCGCTGAGAGCGACCAACCAAGCCTTGCGCGACATCGAGCATGAGGTCAATCGCCTGCGCCACGCGCTCAATTATCGCGAGCGATCGGTTTTTAAATTGATCGCGGCCGAAGTTGTGGCGCGTGACTCCTCGACCTGGTGGCGAACGATGACAATCAACCGCGGGAGAAGCGATGGCATTGAAACTGACATGCCCGTGGTAACAGACGTAGGCCTCCTGGGAAAAACAACCACCGTAAGCGACAGCATCTCGGTTGTCCTTTTGGTTTCCGATGAAAATTGTAAAATCGCGGCCTCGGTGGAAGGAACCCGCGAACAAGGGATCGTCTCTGGCGAGCGCGTGACGACGGGATTGAATCCTGTCTTGAATCTAAATTTCTTGTCGAAGCAAGCCGATCTAAAGCCGGGGCAGAAAGTCTATACGTCGGGAGTAGGCGGCGTCTTTCCCTCCGGCTTGCTCATCGGCGTCGTCAAAACCTTTCGTGTGCGAGAGTTGGATGGGCAAGCGCAGCTCACGCCGGCGGTTGATCTCTCGCATCTGGAGGATGTCTTCGTGGTAACCGGCCGAAAATGATATTCTTTTTTGTCCTGCTGGTCCTGGTGCTGATTGCGCAGATTGCGGAGTTTTTCATCCCGGCGCTGCCCTGGCTCTACAATGCGCATATCTACATTGTGCCTGTAATCGTCTTTTACGGAGCAATGGCGTTGCCGTTTCCCTTGATGCTGGCGCTGGCCTTGTACGCCGGGCTCCTGCTCGATGCGCTTACCGTGCAGGTAATGGGCGATAAGGTTGAACTTTCAATTGGATCGTCGATACTTCTCTATGGGGTGCTGGCGGGATTTATGCATGGCCTGAGGCCGCTCTTCATCCGCGGCCGTTGGGAAGTGCACTGCATCCTGAGCGGCATCGGCACGTCGTTGATAATTCTGACGCAATACTTAATGATTACATTCCGGCGCGGTTCTCTTGTTTTTACCCCTGAAATTTGGTGGCAAATCGCCGCGCCGGGCCTCATTGCCATGGCGATTGCACCCATCCTATTTTGGTTCCTGCAATGGATGGGACGGATGACGGGTTATTCAACCCTTATTGAAAGGAGCGATTTCGAATGAGCCGGCGCCGTCTCAATTCGCGTCTGCGGATTCAAGTTCTCGGGCTCCTCGTACTGATGGGCATGTGCGCTCTTGGCCTAAAACTTTGGTGGATACAAGTTGCGCATGGAGCCGAATGGACTGCGCAACTTCGCGGTAGTTCTCAAGCAACGGTGCGAATTCCATCGGTGCGCGGCGAGATCAAAGACCGCAATGGACTGGCGCTAGTCCAAAATCGGGCCAGCTATGAAGTCGATTTCTATTTGCCGGAAATGGTGAAGGGCTATCGCGAACGCGTCGGTCCCCCACCCTTGACTGAGTACCGGGCGATTATTAGCGGAATGCCGAAAGACCAGAAAGAGCCGGACATCATTAAAATCGTCAATGACGGCGTTATCCCCCGGCTCAACGATCTCGATCTTGCGCGCGATTACAATGCCAGCAAGCTCCAGCGCCACTATCGCAACGACACCGAGGTTCCATTTTCCTACATCAAAGACATCGACTTTCCTACCATGGCAAAATTTTCGGAGCACGATGTGGGACTGCCGGGCGTGGATATCGCAATCAAACCTGTCCGTTCCTACGTTTACGGCGCGCTGGCCGCGCATGTTCTTGGTTATGTCGGAGCGCCTGACGACATTGATAAAGAAGAAGCAAAGAAATTCACGTTTTACCAGCAGGACGCGGAAGGAAAATCGAACATCGAAAAAGTCATGGACGAGTATCTGCGCGGGAAACCTGGAGTGCGCTATTTACGGCGCAACGCAAAGGGCACCATTGATGGCGTCCTGCGCGAAGATCCCCCGGAGCAAGGCGCCAATGTCTTACTGACGATCGATACCCGCATCCAGGCGATCGCAGAGGAAGCGCTACGCGCCGTGAGCCGGGCAGGCGCGGTAGTTGTCGATCCAAACAATGGCAACATCCTGGCGATGGCTTCTGTGCCATCATTGGATCCAAATACTTTCATCCCGAGCATCAAGGCGAAGGATTGGAAAGCGCTGCAGAAAGACGAGGGCGATCCATTAGTGAACCGTGCGATTAGCTGCCTGCCGCCGGGCTCGACATTCAAGCTCATTACGGCACTCGCCGGATTGCGCGGCACGAAAAATCTCGCAAACGCGCATTACAACTGCGGTGGCGGTGTGAGTTACGGCGATCACTTTTTCCGATGTTGGGTAGCCGAAAAGCATTACACGCACGGAAACATCGGCTTGATGGATGCAATTAAGGTTTCGTGTGACTCCTTCTTCTATCAGTACGGAAACGCAGCTGGCATTCAGTCGATTGACCACATTGGCAAGATGTTGGGAATTGGCGAAGAATCGGGCCTGCACCTGTCAGGCGAACAAAGCGGCAATATGCCGGGGCCGGAGTGGATGCAGATCCACCATCCGCAGGAGAGGTGGTCGCAGGCGCAAACGGCCAATGTTTCGATCGGCCAGGGCTACACACTTGTTTCGCCTCTGCAATTGGCGATGGCCTACGCGACGATCGCAAACGGCGGCGTGTGCTATTACCCACGGCTGGTCGATAAGGTTTTGAAGCAAGACGGCTCTCCGGTGTTAGATGAGCAAGGCAATTCAGCGGCGCCACCGTCGCACGTGCGGTCGGATTTACGGCAGGAAATCTCCCCTGACCAGATCGAGCTGGTCCGCAAAGGCCTTTGGAAGGTGGTTAATGAAGACGGAGGAACCGGTGGCAGAGCGCGTTTGAAAGATTGGGTGGTGGCGGGGAAGACCGGCACCGCGCAGGCCACCGACCGTGGCCACGAGGAAAACGTGGCGTGGTTTGCTTGTTTCGCGCCATTTGACCATCCGAAGTACGTCGTCGCAGTGATGGTGCAGGGCGCCTCTGGGCACGGCGGCGAGGTCGCGGGCCCGATCGCTACACGCATTCTCGAACGCACGCTCGCGCAGGATGAAGGCAAGTTCGATATGCAGGTCGCCTGGCTCGCACCCGCACATAAGGCCAATCCGCTCCAATTGATCAAAGCAGTGACTTATCACGACACGGGAGGCAATCTCGGAGCCGAGGACGAAGAAACTGCGGACCAATCGCAGACTGCCACTGCGCAGATGGCAAGCTCAGACGCATCGCCCGATGTGGAACCGGAAGCAGATTCGCAAGGCCAAGTGAGACGGCGCGGGGCCGTTCCTGTCGCTCGCGCGGCCCCGGTTGCCACGCCGCGTCCGCGCAACTTTTTTGAACGGCTCTTCGGGGCACGGCGTCAACCGACGCCCCCACCACAGCCGCCGCCCACCCGCCGGCGTGGTACACGATGAACTTTCGATCGGAAACTCTGCCGCTGAACTTCTCGGCGATTCCACTTCCGATCGATCAACCTCTCCAGTTTTATGATAGACAAGGTAAAAAAAATTTTAGGGCTCTCTTCACGCAAGACTGGAAACAAAATCATACTCAGCGTAGAAAAACTCGAGTCGCGCGTCGCGCTGTTGGAAAATGGACGGCTCGAGGAATACAGCGTCGAGCGTAAAGACTCGCGCAATATCGTCGGCAGCGTTTACAAAGGGAAAGTCAAGAACATCGAAATGGGGTTAAAGGCGATGTTCGTCGACATCGGCTTCGAGAAAAACGCCTTCCTTCATTTTTGGGATGCCATTCCCGCCGCGCTCGACAGTGGGATTGAAGAAATCGATCGGCCCGCGAACAAGCGGCCACGAAAACGGATCACCGCAAAAGATATACCGAACATTTACCCGGTCGGTTCGGACGTAATTGTTCAGGTAACAAAAGGACCGATTGGGACGAAAGGCCCGCGGGTTACGACGAACCTCAGTTTCGCCGGGCGTTATCTCGTGTTGATGCCGTTCAGTGACCACAGCGGCATCTCACGAAAAATCGAGAATCCCAAGGAGCGCGAGCGGCTGCGCAAGATCTTGCGCGAACTGGACATTCCCGAAGGGATCGGCGTCATCATTCGCACGGTAGGCGAAGGACAGCGTGCCCGATATTTTGTCCGTGACCTGCGGTTTCTCCTCGATCAGTGGGCCAGGGTCGAGCAGACCATTCGCGAGCAACCGGCGCCATGCCGCGCATTTGAGGAGCCCGATTTGGTTGAGCGAACAGTCCGCGACTTTCTCACGGAAGAAATCGACGAAGTCGTTTGCGATGATCGCGCAGCGACCGACCGGATGATCGAAATTGTCGGCCAGATCTCGCGGCGCGCCCGGAATCGAATTCATTTCTACGACGCCGCGACGCCAATTTTCGAAACTTACGGCGTGCAAAAGCAAATCGATGATGCTTTCCACCGGCAAGTCTGGTTAAAATGCGGCGGCTATATTGTGATCGACGAGACGGAGGCGCTGGTCGCGATTGATGTGAATACCGGCCGTAACAAAGGCGGGCGCGACGTCGAGAAGACGATTTTGCAGACCAATCTCGAGGCGGCAGATGAAATCGCGCGTCAGCTTCGGTTGCGAAATATCGGTGGCTTAATCATCGGCGATTTCATCGACATGAAAAGCCGTAGAGACCAACAAATGGTCTACAATCTGATGAGGGAACGCCTCAAGCGCGACAAAGCCAAAACGCATGTGCTTCCGATTTCTTCACTCGGTCTGATGGAAATGACACGACAACGGGCGCAGGAAAGCCTCAGCGACACAATTTACGAGAATTGTCCCTACTGCGGCGGGCGCGGCGTCGTGAAAACTTCCATGACCACGAGCGTGGAATTGCACCGCACACTCAATACGGTTATGCGCAAGTATCAGTCGAGCGTGCACGATTTTCGCGTGATCCTGAATCCGGATGTGCTTAAACGACTAAAGGAAGAGGACG
>QHOW01000070.1 GCA_003219435.1 Verrucomicrobiota bacterium
CCACCGCTAAAGCAACGTAACCAAAAGAGCGCGCGCCCGACGGTGTTCGCTGCTCATTGATCCTGATTTCATGAACGCACTCATTCTCGCTGCCGGATATGCAACGCGCCTTTATCCCCTCACACTCGACAAAGCGAAGCCCCTGCTCGCTGTCGGGGGCAAACCGATTATCGAATGGGTGATGGATAACCTCGCAGACGTTCCAAACCTGGAAACGATTTACGTCGTCACGAATGACAAGTTCGCGGCCGACTTCCAAGCGTGGAGCGAGCGATATCAGAGCCGACAGCCGAAATTCAAATTCAAAATCGTCAACGACGGCTCCCAAAGCGACAAAGATAAGCTCGGTGCGATTGGAGATATCAATTTCGTCGTTACCCGGGAAAATTTGGCCAGGGACAGCTTGCTCATTATTGCGGGCGATAATCTGTTTACTGAATCGCTGACTGGCTTTGTCGCCTGCGCAAAAGAAACCGAAGCAACTGTTGGCGTTTATGACGTCGGCGATATGGAGGTAATTAAGAAATACGGGAACATCGCCGTCGACGCAGACGGAATCATCACTCATTTTGAAGAAAAGCCGCAAAAACCCCGGGGAACCCTGGCGGCGATCGCTCTTTACTATTACTCCCCCGAGGTGCTTTCCCTTTTAACGACATATCTCGCCGCGGGCAATAATCCGGATCAGCCGGGCCGCTTTGTGCAATGGCTTTACACGCGCAAGCCCGTGAAGACCTTTCAGATCAAGGGCAAGTGGCTCGATATCGGAAGCAAGGAGACCTTGGAGAAAGCAGACCAGATTTTTTCTAAACTGTAGAGCGGTCTAAAGAAACCTGTAGCCGCTCGAAGCGCCAGAGGCGCGACAGATATTAGCCCCGGGCGGTTGCCCGGGGATTGGCGTCTCCGTGCGAATCAGCCCCGGAAGGGGCGACAGAATACACCGAATAGCTCCGTCACTCCTTACACCCCTCCGGGGCTGCCTCTGATTAATATCGAAAACCCCGGGCTGACGCCCGGGGCTACATTCTTCCGCGCCTATGGCGCTTTATGCGGCTACACCATTATTGAACTTGCCTTAGGCGCGTCCCCGAAAGCGCTGGCGACCACAAGTGCTAGCGACGAAGCCGGGGCAGTCTTTTGATCTTGCCGACTGCTATCGAGACCGCTCGCGCCCAAACTATCCGAAGCAACAAGATCGAATAAGGCGCGGGCAAACCACCCGGCAGGCACACAAAAGGCGCAACGGCGTGTTTGGAATTCGGATCGCGGCCAATCCGCAAATTGAGTTCACGCAAATGGACCGCAAACGCCGGATTGTCGCTAAAAAAGGCGCCGGGCCAAAATTGCTCGACAAACTTTCGCGCCGGTTGACCCGGGTGAAAATCGTGAATAAGCACCGCACACGGTTTCCCGGTGCGCAGAAGCCGCAAGGCTAATTTTAGCGCGCGAAACTCTTTTGGCCCATCAATGAGGACGGCGTCACCGGCTTGGAGTCGCGCGGGCAGGATCTCGCGGGAATCACCGTAGAGAAGGTCGACGTTGGTATATGGTTTTAGCTTCGCCTCGGCGATGGCCGCATGGGTTGGATCGCGATCGAGCTCGACGCTTACGATTCGGGCTTGCGGGAAACAGCGCGCCAGCATGAGGGTGCTTCCACCGCGCATCCGACCCGATTCCAGGATTTGCCTCGGAGCCAACGGCCAGACGGTGGCGTAAAAGAAAAACATTCCACGTCGACCGATGCCTCGAAATCCGGGCTCACGCCGCAAGCCTGCGATCGCGCTGCAAAAGTCGGAGAGCAGTTGACCGGCTCGTGCCGACACGGCTGCTATGTTTAGCGTAGCTTCATGACCGGGCGCGCGCATTTGGTAATCAACGATGGGTCGCTGACCGAGGCAACGACAAGGAACCGCATTTCAGTTTGTAGTTCTGCGTAACCAACTGACGAACTGCGTGTTGAAGAAAATACAACTGAATGCGATTACTTGGGCGATTCTCTTACGGCGCTGGAATATGACCATTCTGATTTTACGCGTCGAATTCGCGACGGCGAAGACAAGCCACTCCTCTAATCACTTATGAAGAAAAACACTTCCATCCCCAGGGCGCGCTCTGAAAATGGTTCGCGCCTCAACGGCGACGGAGTCGATAGCAGGCAGCTGCTCACGGCCCTCGTTGCATTCAAACGTGGCGATTTTTCTGCGCGGCTCCCGGATGACTGGACAGGTGTGGCCGGCAAGATCGCCGACACATTCAACGACGTCATCAGGTCCAACGAACGCATGACGCAGGAATTAGAACGGATCGTGCATGTGGTTGGACAAGAAGGCCGAATCACACAGCGGGCATCGCTGAACAACGTGGCCGACTGTTGGGCCGATGCTATCGGATGCGTCAATATTTTGATAGAGGATCTGGTCCGTCCTACGAGTGAAATGGCGCGCGTGATTGGCGCCGTCGCGAAGGGCGATTTGTCCGAAACAATGGCCACCAGGATCGAAGGACAGCCGCTCAAAGGAGAGTTTCTGCGCACGGCAAAGATTGTAAACACGATGGTCGATCAGCTCGGCGCATTCGCGTCGGAAGTCACGCGGGTGGCGCGTGAAGTGGGCACGGAAGGCAAACTGGGCGGTCAAGCAAAAGTCAAAGGCGTTGCTGGCACCTGGAAAGATCTAACCGAAAACGTCAATTTGATGGCCGGCAATCTGACGGCCCAAGTCCGCAATATCGCGACGGTCACGACTGCCGTAGCAAACGGCAACTTGACCAAGAAAATCACAGTCGATGTGAAAGGCGAGTTTCTTGAGCTGAAAGATACAGTCAACGTGATGGTGGATCAGCTTCGCTCCTTTGCCTCGGAGGTGACGCGTGTGGCACGGGAAGTAGGCTCGGAAGGAATTCTGGGCGGACAAGCCCGCGTCCAAGGCGTTTCCGGCACATGGAAGGATCTGACGGATTCAGTTAATTTCATGGCGCGCAATCTGACAGGACAAGTGCGCAACATTGCCGCCGTCACGACGGCTGTTGCGAGGGGGGACCTGTCGAAGAAGATCACGGTCGATGTGAAGGGTGAAATTCTCGAGTTGAAAAACACGATCAACACGATGGTCGATCAGCTCAGCTCGTTTGCATCGGAAGTGACACGTGTGGCGCGTGAGGTAGGCACCGAAGGAAAACTGGGCGGGCAGGCTGATGTTAAGGGTATCGCAGGCACATGGAAGGACCTAACCGACAGCGTCAATTTCATGGCCGGCAACCTGACCGGCCAGGTGAGAAACATTGCTGAAGTAACAACCGCAGTCGCGAATGGCGACCTTTCAAAGAAAATCACAGTCGACGTAAAAGGCGAGATTTTAGAGCTAAAAAACACGATCAACACGATGGTCGATCAGCTTAGTTCGTTCGCGGCGGAAGTGACGCGGGTGGCTCGTGAAGTAGGCACGGAAGGCAGGCTTGGCGGCCAGGCGGACGTGCGCGGCGTCGCCGGCACGTGGAAGGATCTGACCGACAACGTGAATATGATGGCGGGCAACCTCACGGCGCAGGTTCGCAATATCGCCGAAGTCACGACTGCGATCGCCAATGGCGATCTCTCAAGAAAAATCACGGTCGACGTGAAGGGCGAGATTCTTGAGATGAAGGACACAATCAACACACTAGTTGATCGACTTAGCTCGTTTGCTTCGGAGGTAACACGGGTCGCACGCGAAGTGGGTTCCGAAGGAATTCTCGGCGGCCAAGCTGAGGTCCGGGGCGTTTCCGGCACATGGAAAGATTTGACCGATTCAGTGAACTTCATGGCTGGTAACCTCACCGCGCAAGTGCGCAACATTGCCCTAGTCACGACTGCCGTCGCCAATGGCGATTTGTCCAAAAAGATCACAGTTGATGTGAAGGGCGAGATCGCGGCGCTCAAGAACACGGTTAACACGATGGTCGGCCAGCTGAGTTCTTTCGCAGCGGAGGTGACCCGGGTGGCGCGGGAGGTCGGTACGGAGGGAAAGCTCGGTGGTCAGGCCGACGTCAAAGGCGTCGCCGGTACGTGGAAAGATTTGACTGAGTCAGTAAATTCGATGGCGGGCAACCTCACGGCGCAAGTGCGCAACATTGCCGAGGTCACCACTGCGGTCGCAAATGGCGATTTGTCGAAGAAAATCACAGTCGATGTTCGGGGCGAGATCTTGCAACTCAAAGACACCATCAACACGATGGTCGACCAACTTCGCTCGTTTGCATCGGAAGTGACGCGGGTGGCGCGCGAGGTGGGCAGCGAAGGAAAACTGGGCGGCCAGGCAGACGTGCGCGGCGTTGCGGGCACGTGGAAAGATTTGACCGACTCGGTGAACTCGATGGCCGGAAATCTCACTGCTCAGGTGCGCAATATTGCCGGCGTAACCACGGCTGTGGCCCGTGGCGACCTTTCGAAGAAAATCACCGTCGATGTGAGAGGCGAAATTCTCGAGCTGAAAGACACCGTCAATACCATGGTGGACCAGCTCAACTCCTTCGCATCGGAAGTGACCCGCGTAGCGCGCGAGGTCGGCACAGAGGGAAAACTAGGCGGCCAAGCCATGGTCACAGGCGTTGGAGGAACCTGGAAGGACCTGACCGACAGCGTAAATTTCATGGCGGTTAATCTCACCAACCAAGTACGTGGCATTGCAAAGGTTGTTACCGCAGTGGCGACCGGCGATCTGAAACAAAAGCTCCTTGTCGAAGCGAAAGGTGAAATCGCGGAGCTGGCCAACACGATTAACAGTATGACGGAGACGCTCGCCACTTTCGCCGACCAAGTTACTACGGTGGCCCGCGAGGTCGGTGTCGAAGGAAAGCTAGGCGGCCAGGCCAGCGTCCCCGGCGCCGCCGGCACGTGGCGCGATTTGACCGACAATGTGAATCGGCTGGCAGCGAATCTGACTACGCAGCTTCGCGCCATCGCCAATGTCGCGACGGCGGTCACGAAAGGCGATTTGACGCGATCGATCCAGATAGAAGCACAGGGCGAGATTGCATTCGTGAAGGACAACATCAACGAAATGATCCGTAATCTGAAAGACACAACGCTCCGCAATGAGGAGCAGAACTGGCTCAAGACCAACCTCGCGAAGTTCTCGCGCATGTTGCAGGGACAGCGAGACCTTCTGACGGTTGGCAAATTGATCTTGTCAGAATTAGCTCCGGTCGTCTCCGCGCAGCACGGTGCGTTCTATATCATGAGTAACTCCGTGGAAGAGCCTGAACTCAAGCTCCTGGCAAGCTACGCACACCGCCAGCGAAAAGGCGCGAAGAGCCATTTTAAATTGGGGGAGAGTCTGATCGGGCAAGCAGCCCTGGAAAAACAACGCATTCTCCTGACTGATGTGCCCAGTGATTACGTGAGAGTTAGTTCGGGCTTGGGCGAATCGCGTCCGATGAACATCGTTGTTCTGCCGATCTTGTTTGAAGGAGAAGTGAAAGCGGTCATGGAACTCTCATCACTCGAGCGCTTCAACCCGACCCATCAGGCGTTTCTCGATCAATTGACCGAGAGCATTGGGATTGTGCTCCATACGATCGAAGCAAACACACGAACGGAAAACCTGCTCAAGCAATCACAGTCGCTCGCGGCGGAGTTACAGAAAACGAACGAGGAGTTGCAGGAAAAGGCCAGGTCTAATCTCGCGAAAGATCAATTTCTCGCCATGCTCAGCCACGAGTTACGCACTCCGCTTACACCGGTGCTCGCGTCTGCTCTCGCGCTGGAGAGTGAGCAGGGCTTGCCGGAAAGTGTTCACGAATCTCTGCACATGATTCGTCGCAACGTGGAGTTGGAAGCTCGACTCATCGATGATCTGCTGGATCTAACACGAGTTAGCAAAGGCAAGGTGCAACTCAATTTCGAAGTCGTTGATGCTCATACCCTGCTGCGTAATGCCATCGAGATTTGCCAGGTGGAAATCGAGCAAAAGCATCTCGCGCTTCGCGTCGATTTCGCCGCCCAGAAGGTTCATCTGCGAGCGGACTCCGCGCGACTCCAGCAGATCTTTTGGAACCTCATCAAAAACGCAGTAAAGTTTACTCCCAGGGGCGGCCAGATTTCTATTTCCACGAGTAACGATCGCGAGAATCATTTACGCGTTGAAATTGCCGATACCGGCATGGGGATTGAGCCTGAGTCGTTGCCGAAAATCTTCGATGCTTTTGAACAAGGCGGATTGCCGCAATTGGGGGGATTAGGGCTCGGGCTTGCTATCAGCAAAACGCTTGTCGAGGCGCATAACGGAACGATCACGGCGCAAAGCGCGGGTCGAAATAAGGGCGCCAAATTCACATTGACTTTTGCCACCAGCAAAATCGTCGACGCTCAGACCGCGCCAGTTATTTCACCCCCTATCGCCCAACGCCAGGCGATGCGAATTTTGCTTGTCGAGGATCACGAGGATACAAACCGATCGCTTACGGATTTACTTCGCCGACGCGGCTACCACGTGGAGTCTGCTCGCGACGTCAAATCTGCGCGCGATTTAAGCGAGAAGAAAGAATTTGATGTGCTGATTAGCGATCTCGGGCTGCCTGATGGCAGCGGAATCGATCTGATGCGAACATTGCGCTCCGAGCGGCCAGTCCTCGGAATTGCTCTTACCGGTTTCGGAATGGAAGATGATATTCGTAAAAGCCACGAGGCCGGATTCAAGCATCACTTGGTCAAGCCGATCGATCTAAACATGCTCGATTTGTTTCTTCAGGAAAGCGTTTCAACACTGTCTCCGCCGTAAAATCTGTGCGCTCTCGCGTCCGCCGACATACATCAAAAATCATCGAACTCGGCCCGGAAATTCCTCGAAGGAAGTTCGGCCGGGTAGCCCCGAATGCTTTCGGGGTTGGTCACGAGCTGCTTGCTGTGTTTTAATTCCTGGTTACGCGGGCCTGTAGCTCAGCGGTTAGAGCAGGGGACTCATAATCTAGCGTTTTGCTCTGGACGCAGATCGCTCCCCTCGACAATGTGGGGAAAGGGCCTCGGCGTTGCGAATCGCTCTTCCTGCCCTATCTTCAAAGTCGGCGTATGCTGCGGCCGAAATCCACAATCTCTGCCGTCACGCCCAAAATTCTCTTGGGATTTTCCGTTCTATGCTTGGTGAGCGCGGCGATTTTGGGGCTGCGCACTGGTTACGAGGCACAAAACGAGGCCGCAAAGGCCGGAGCAGAAGCCGCGAAATTACAGAACCAGAAAACAGAATTGCAAACTAAAGTCGCGCAATTACAGAACGAAAAAACGGAATTGCAAACTAAAGTGGAGGCCGACCAAAACGAGATCGCTTCCCTGCAAAAGCGGATCGAAGAAGGAGGAGCAGCAACCAAACCTTCGGAAACTCCCAGCGTTGCATCGGCGCCTGAACAACAACTTACTCCTCCCCCGCCCTCGCTGGAAATTAAACCGGGCGCTGCACCGAAGCCTGAACAACCTACTTCTCCCCCGCCGCCGCTAGAATTTAGATCGGGAATTGCATCGAAGCGTGAACAACGTGCCTCTTCCTTGTCGCCGCCAGAAATTAAACCGGAGCCTGTCCAAGAAACAACGCCTCCGCAGCGGCCATCGAAGCGGCAGAAAATTGCGGAAATCAAGGCGCCACAGGTCGCAGGTTCCCCCGGCGGCACGGTGCCGATCTCTGTGGCGAGAGCCACCCCAACCTACGCGCCGAGGCCCGTTTACCCGTCTGAGGTACGTGCGCGCCATATCACCGGGAGCGGAGTTTGCGTCTTGGAGATTGATCCGGGGAGCGGCAAAGTCACTGAAGTTTCAATGACGCAAAGCACTGGAAACCCAATACTGGATGACTCCGCCGTCCGTACGTTCCGAAAGTGGCGATTCAAACCCGGAACTGTTTCTATGGTTAGGATTCCCATTGAATTTAGATGACGGGTTGTTCGTAGTAACTTGGTCGTGAGGGTGGCGGTTCATCCCTTTGCTCGCTCCTCACGCAACGCAACTTAGAGCGTGTGAACGATCCGAAAATCTAGCACTCAAACGAGAGGCAGAACGGATCCGAGGAAGTCTGATAATGTTTGCTGATGACGACCATCGCGTCGTAGACGCGGAGTATGTGCCCCTACGTTGTTGATGGGTAACGATCAAACTACAACGCTCATCCGTTCCGATGAAATCACCGGAACGAGGCATGCATGTTTACGAGATTCGGCCACGCGGCGATAAGTACGGCGCGTTGATCTAATCTCCGATGTGCTGCATTCGGTCGCTTGTGGTAGGCGAGCCAAAGGCAATCCCTAATGCAATCTACTACGCCAAGTTTTTCAGTTGCTCACACGATACCGTGATTCCCGCTTACGATGGGGCTGGCAACGTGATCAAAACGCACAAGCAGGCAGGCGATTTCAGGGAGTCGTGAGCGCGTTTGTTTCGCATCAGGTCCACGCACGTGATCGAGCAGGAGCTGTTTCGGTCCACTTCGCCGCTATGAAAAACCTTGTCGCGGTAGCGAAGGGCTCGCGCTTGGCAAGCTGAAAAATTGTCTTGCAGCGGTTATGAATAATTGCTAATAACTGTTAATAACTTCTCTTTCCTATGTATTCAAAACTCCTTATTGTGATGGGCGATCTGATCACCGATCGCGTTCTCCTATCTGCGATCGTGGGCGGTTTTGCAGTAGTTTTCATTTTGCGGGCAATCAAGAACGTCAAAGACCGGCGCGATAGCAATCGGATTTATGAATTTCTTCGCCGGTGCGCTAAAGATGGGCAGTACGTGTTTCGGAGCTCGGAAGCGATTTCTACGGTAACCAGGCTGCCCGAATCCCGGATCGCAGACTTGTGCAGCAAGCACGGCCACATCGAACGTAAGCAAGGGCAGCGTCATACGTGGCGTGTCGCAAGTTGAGAGCGGCACCAAGCCGTTATCTGACACAGTCAGCCTCACGCGCTAGAGGTCGGCAGTTTCAGCCGTTCACATAATGCTGTGATCCGGGTTTACGATGAAGCTGGCAATGTGATTCAGACGCACGAGCACGTTGGCGATTTCAAAGAGTGGTGAGGGATGACGTCTGGTCGCTGGACGAAGTGATCGCTTTGCGTGCTTAACCTCCGGTGTTCCCATAGTCGGCGACATCCACATGCTGAAGCAACTGCGATCTATTTTGTGCAACCGAAACCGTACTTACTATCGAATAATTGGGAGGCAACATAATGAATTTCGGCGAACTTCTCTTAATCGGTCGGGTGGATCAGGTCGGTGACAGCTTTAAGACTTTCGTCGATCGTAAGATTCGCGAGCGACGTCGAGACGAGCGACGACTTTGCGAGCATCGTACGACAAAGCATCAGCTCCAAGCGAGAAAATCATGCGTTGCCGATGCACGAAGTTATCGCGTTGCTTTGCACGGCTTCAGGCGTTGGCTGACCGCGATGTAAGACTCCGGATCGAGTCT
>QHOW01000284.1 GCA_003219435.1 Verrucomicrobiota bacterium
TTGTTTATTGATGAGATCCATCATTTCAACAAAGCGCAACAGGACATTCTTTTGCCTGACGTTGAGACTGGAAACCTCCGGCTCATCGGCGCGACTACGTACAATCCCTTCTTTTATGTAAACAGCGCTCTCGTGTCGCGGTCGCAGGTTTTTCAACTTGAACCGCTCCACGTCGAGCAACTCGAACAATTGATCGATCACGCATTGACCGACAAAGAGCGTGGCCTCGGAAATTACAACATTAAGATTGACAAGAACGCGCGCCAGCATCTGGCGAAGCTCAGCGACGGCGACGCGCGCAAATGTCTAAACGCGCTTGAGATTGGCGTGCTGACAACGCCAGCAGATGCGCGCGACGTGATCCATTTCACGCTCACTGTTGCCGAGGAAAGCATTCAGCAAAAGGCGGTCGTTTATGATCGTGCGGGCGACGCGCACTACGACACGATCAGCGCCTTTATCAAAAGCATGCGAGGATCGGACGAAAAAGGCGCGATGTACTGGCTCGCAAAAATGTTGCATGCAGGTGAGGATTTCCGCTTCATCGCGCGGCGTATCATCATTTTTGCGAGCGAAGACATAGGTCTGGCCGATCCAGAAGCGCTGCCACTCGCCATTGCCACGCAACAAGCGGTCGAATTTGTCGGGTTGCCCGAAGCGCGCATCCCTCTTGCGCATGCCACCGCTTACATGTGTCGCGCAGCGAAAAGCCGCGAAGCTTACGATGCATTGAATGCCGCCACCGAAAAGATCGAGATGGAACAGACCCGGCGCGTCCCCGAGCGCCTCAAGAACAAACATTTCCCGGTAAATCCGGAAGGGTAGCGCATGGCGGTTACGAGGAGTTCTATAGAGGCAGCCTTGTCGGCTTCTAATTTTGACGTCGATGCCGCAAGCCTTGTGGGGCGTTTGTGTCAGACGCCCCCCATTACCGTTTAATCTTGACTAACTGGCGAGATTTTTTGCAAGGTTTCTAGAAACCAAGGTCTGAATCCGGGAGAGGGCGCTTCTCCCGACAGCTTCTTTCCCTCGTTCAGACCTCCAGTTCACAATCAACCAATCGGGGGAACTGAAAGATTTGTTTTATGAAAACGAAAACTTCACCCACAACAAATTCAATGAACCGGTCGCCTTTGCGGTGCGGTCTGTTTCTTATCGCGCTCCTGCTGGCGTGTTTTGGGCTTTCGCCCGCAGCGCAAGCAGTTGACCCACCACCGGACGGAGGCTATCCCAATCAAAACACCGCTGAAGGGGAAGATGCGCTCTTCAGCCTCGGGATCGGCTTCAACAACACGGCTGTGGGCTTTCAAGCGCTCTTTAGCAATACAAATGGCAACGACAACACGGCCGTCGGTTATGGAGCGCTCTATCAGAACATAAGCGGTGACTTCAACACAGCCAGCGGTTTTCAAGCGCTCTATTTCAACACAACCGGCAAAAGGAACACGGCCCACGGTCTTAATGCGCTTTATGCCAACACGACCGGGGACAATAACACGGCCATCGGTCAGTTTGCGCTCGCGAGCAACACAACCGGTAAAAACAACATCGGAGTGGGCATTTCGGCCGGTTCCGGTTTCAGCACGGGCAGTAACAATATCGATATCGGTAACGCTGGTGCCGATGGTGACTCCAAAACGATCCGCATCGGGGATTCACATCAGACGGCCACCTTTATCGCCGGCATTAGTGGCGTCACCGTGGCGGGAGGCGTCGGCGTAATTATAGACAGCAACGGCCATCTCGGCACGGTTAACTCCTCGGCCCGCTTCAAGGACAACATCCAGCCGATGGACAAGGCGAGCGAAGTGATTTGCGCGCTAAAACCAGTGACCTTCCGCTACAAGCAGGAAATTGACCCCGATGCCATCCCGCAGTTCGGCCTCGTCGCCGAGGATGTGGAAAAGGTGAACCCTGATTTAGTGGCTCGCGACGACCATGGCAAACCCTTCACCGTGCGCTACGACGCAGTGAACGCGATGTTGCTGAACGAGTTCCTCAAAGAGCACAAAAAAGTCGAGGCACAGCAGCGAACAATCGGGCAGCTAAAATCCAATGCTGCAAAGCAGGAAGCCACGATCAGCGAACTCAAGAAAGATGTACAAGTTCTTACAGCGCAGATAAAAGAGCAGGCCGCGCAGATCCAGAAAGTGAGCGCGCAGATGGAATTGGATAGATTTGCACCGCGGACAGTCGCCAATAAGTAAGCGTTCTATAACGCCGGTCGCGTTTCTGGGGAGCACAGGCTGCTAGCCTGTAGTTGCCGGCAGCCTTGCCGGCAACATCTTTGCACACGTAATTCTGAACCGACACCTGAAATACCCGGTCTCGGCAAGCTGCCGAAACCTGCAGACTGGCAGCCTGCGCTCCCCAGATCGCTGCGGCGCGAACTTGAGCGCCTTGGGCTGAACGCCGATTATCCCCCGTGAGGCCGGTGTCCGATTTCGACCGAATCGCTTCCAACGTAGCGATTTGGCACGATTATGATCGGGGGGTTAAAGCGGAATTGTATTCGACTAGTCTTACGACTTCCGAAGGAATGTATCTTATCGATCCAATTCCTCTTGAGAAGGAAGCTCTTGACGAACTTATCGGTTC
>QHOW01000008.1 GCA_003219435.1 Verrucomicrobiota bacterium
TAGCGCGTTTAGCCGGATGAATCCGGTCGCATCGCTTGGTCGTATGCGGAAGCGTCGCCCTCCATCGTAGCAATCTTTGGATTATAAAGGCTCTTGGCGCTTTTGCGGCGGGCGGTGATGATGTTGCCTTTGTAAAGTTCGAGGCGCACGACGCCGGTGACGTCGCGTTGCGTTTCGGCGATCAGCGCCTGCAATGCTTCGCGTTCCAGCGAAAACCAAAAACCGTTTCGAGCGTTCCAAACAACCTAATTAAAAGCCTCGACTTCCTCCTCAAAAAGAGATAGAAACCTGCGTTGGATGCCGAGCAATGTCAGTTTCGCGTCATGACCTGATCGTGTGCGCATGCGGAAAAGATCGATATCCGGCGCGCGACGCCATCGATGCAGCCGTTTTCAGGGGCGAATTGGAGGCAAAATGGCAAGAATTTCTCGAAGCGATCGAAGCTGAAAAGCGCTCCGATGAACTAGACTTCGATTTAGATGACGCCGCGATCTCCAGTGCGGCGGAAGCTTTTCGTTACGAATACGATTTGATCACTGCCGAGGAAACAGAAGAATGGCTGGCGAACCGTTGCCTCACCCTTGATGATTTCACCGATTACTTTACCCGCCACTACTGGGCGAACGCGTTTCATAAAGAGATCGTTCCAGCTGACGTAGAATATCAGTCAGCGTCGCCCGAGTTGCGCGAGTCGTTTCTGACAGAATTGATTCTCTCTGGAGAATTGGACCGGATGACGATCGCGTTAATGTGGCGCCTGGCAGCGCACTGTGCCGAAAAGGATCCAGACCCAGAGGCAATCGCAGTCGCAGAGCAAAAGTTTTTTGATCGTAACGAGATTGAACCGTCGCAACTTGCGGAGTGGCTGAAAAGGCTGGGACGCGACTCGGAGTGGTTCAATACAATGCTTGTGATAGATGCTGCATATCGCATCCGGCGCGACGCGCTATTCGTTCCAGCAGCGCGTCAACGCGAATTGGTAGCGCTGCGTTTGTCTCTGACTCAATTCGAAACCGAAATAATCGAGTTCGAATCGCGCGATGCCGCCAAAGAAGGGCTGTTCTGTGTGCGCGAAGACGGGACGTCGATGGAGAAAGTTGCCAGCGAGGGAAGATACCCTTATCGGCGTGTAAGTTTTCTTTTGGAAGACATCCCCATAGACACCCAGCAGAGGTTTCTCTGCGTTTCCGCCGGTCAGGTGCTCAAACCGATCGAGCGTGGTGATGGATTCGAACTGTGTCGCATTGTGAAAAAGATCGAGCCCAGCCTGGACGACCCAAGGGTTAAATCGCGGATCGACCAACGACTTCTTGATCGCCATTTCTCGGAACTCGTCAGCAAGCACGTCGAGCGACGACTCGGCGCTCCTGTAGCAGCGCAATGAAAGCAGAAGACAGCGAAATTCTCCGGCATTCATCGGTGTTGCGTTTTCTTTCTGATGAACATTTCGATGCCATTGAACCGCTTTTGCAGGAAGAACACTACGATTTCGGTGACGTCATAGTAAAACAAGGCGATCCAGCCGACGCATTTTATGTTTTGACCACAGGCCGCGCCCGCGCCTTGAAGGTTAGAGCGGATGGGGAAGAGATCCCTTTGGGGGTGCTGAAACCCGGGGACTCGTTCGGAGAAGCGGCGCTGGCGGAGGGCGGTACCCGAAATGCAACCGTGCGCTGCAGTACGGCGGTGGACGTTTTGCGGATCGACCGCGACGACTTTCTGCAACTCGTTAGCGAGGAGCCCGATTTAAAGCAGTCCATCGAGACGACCGGCCGCAATCGGGCCCTGCAAAGTTTCCTCTATCAGTTCAGCAATTTCGGCCGGCTTCCGACGCCGGTGCTGCGCAGCATGATCGAGAAGTTCAAGCCGGTCAGCGTTCAAAAAGGCAATCTGATCATTCGTGAGGCAGACGATGCGGGTCCTCTTTACATCATCGAGAAAGGACGGGCGCGCGCTTTCACTGCTCTGAATGGGCGGGAGCAAAATCTGGCGTTTTATCGTGAGGGTGATTTCTTCGGTGAGCTGTCGATCCTGAACGGATCACCTCGCGCGGCATCCGTAGAAGCGGTTACTGATTGTCAGTTGCTCTCGCTCGAACCGGGGGCGGTGCATGTTTTGCGGCGCAGGTTTTCTGAATTTGATAAACTGCTGAGCGAGCGACTAGCACTTTACCAGGCAAAAACGGAAGCCCGTATTCCGCTCGATTTCACTACTGAACTTCTGCCGGCTGAAACGCGCGTTCACGACAAAGTCAAGCTGGATGGCCAACAGCGGCCTGCTGAGAGGGAAGGCAAAGAAGAGCCGTTCGCCGATGAACGCGGCTTGTTCCGCAAACGGGCCAAGCGCACGCCCAAGATCGACTACATCATGCAGATCGACGAGATGGATTGTGGCGCAGCCAGTCTCGCAATGATCTGTCGTCATTTCGGCAGGAAGGTGAGCCTGGCGCGAATCAGGCAGCTCTGCCACATAGCAACCGATGGCACGAGTTTGAACGCGCTGGTGCGTACTGCTACCGAACTGGGTCTGGCCGCGCGCGCACTCAAAGTTTCGCTTCGCAATCTGCCCATGATGCCACTGCCGGCGATCGTCCATTGGGAAGGCAATCACTGGATCGTGCTCTACGACGTGGCCGAGCAATTTGTGCGCGTGGCGGATCCAGAGCTCGGTTTGCGCAAGCTTCCGCGTCGCGACTTTGAGGCGAAGTGGACTGGTTATGCGGCGCTGTTCGATTACACGCCAGCATTCGAGCAAGCGCCGGAAAGCAAACCAACCCTCGCCTGGGTTGTTCCCTTCCTCCGGCGCCACAAGGTGATCTTACTTCAGGCGCTGGGATTGGCCGTCGCCGTCAGTTTCCTTCAACTGCTTTTCCCCGTCTTTACCCAAATGGTGGTGGACAAAGTGATTGTCGAAAATGACCTCGGTCTGCTGAAGATGATTCTGCTTGGCATGCTGGCCGCGCTGGTATTTGTGCAACTTTTCACCCTCGCCCAGGAATATTTGCTCGCGTTTGTGGCTGTACGACTCGATACGGCGGTGCTCGATTTTTTGAGCCGCAAACTACTTTCCCTGCCGATGAGCTACTTTAACAGCCGGCGGACAGGCGATATTCAACGCCGGCTCGAAGGAGCGAGACAGGTTCGCCAGTTCGCCGTCGAACAAGGTGTTGGCGCTTTGTTGGCAATGGTCTTCCTCGTAGGCGCTGTCGTTTTGATGGCGATGTACAGCCCGTTGCTCACGCTCGCCTTTTTGGCAACGACGCCTCTTTACGCCGGGTTGATGATTTTGTCAGTAAAAGTGCTTCGCCCGCTCTATCATGGTGTGGAAGAAAGCCAGGGCAAATACAGTTCGCATCAGATCGATGCCATTAAAGGCATTGAAGCAGTGAAAGCCGCATCGGCTGAGAACACATTTCGCGACGCGATGCTGAACGAGTTTCTTTCCGTCTCGAAAAAGCTCTTCAAAGCGACCTTTATCGTGATGTCGTGGGAAAGCCTTCTGCAGACCGTTGGCCTTCTTTCTACCGCAATTTTCTTGTGGCTCGGAGCGACGCAGGTGATTCACGGCCAGTTAACCGTAGGCGGATTTGTTGCATTTAGTTCACTCACCGCGATGGCCTACGCAGGGATTGTGCGCGCACTCGGAGTGTGGGACAACATGCAACAGGCCGCTGTCCTCCTGAATCGTCTGAACGACATCTTTGAACAGGAGCCGGAACAGGGTCGTGATCGTTCTCTGCTACTTCCTGTGCATAGCCTCGAAGGGCGCATCGAGTTGCGCGGAGTCAGTTTCAAATACGGCGGCCCTGAGTCTCCCGATATTTTGAAAAACATTACACTGGAGTTGCCGCCAGGCCGCATGATTGCGCTTGTGGGCCGCAGCGGCTCCGGCAAAACCACGCTCATCAAATTAATTGCCGGCCTTCTTGAGCCTACTGAGGGCGCGATCTATTTCGACAACCTCGATCTGAAGACCCTTAATTATCGTGATGTCCGCCAGCACGTCGGAATAGTGCTTCAGGAAAATCACATGTTCAGTGATACGATCGCGCGCAATATTTCCTTTGGCGATCCAGAACCGGACCTCAAACGCGTGCTGGGCGCTGCGCAGACGGCTGCCGCACATGAATTTATCATGCGCTTGCCGCTGGGGTACGAGACAAAGATTGGCGAATCTGGGCTTTTACTTTCCGGTGGTCAGAGGCAGCGCATTGCGATTGCGCGGGCAATTTACAATAACCCGCCGGTATTGATTTTTGATGAGGCAACCAGCGCCTTGGACACAGAATCGGAGCGCGAGATCCAGGACAATCTTGGTCGATTGATGGCTGGCCGAACAACGATTGTGATTGCACATAGACTGAGCACGATTCGCGACGCGCATTCCATCGTGGTCCTAGAACAAGGCAGTATTGCCGAGATCGGGTCACACGATGAGCTCGTCTCCCAACGCGGCCTTTACTATTATCTTGCTAGCCAGCAATTTGGAATCTAAACGAAACTCTTCGATGAACCCCCAGATAACTCAGCGCAGCTCCCTCGATCTCGAGTCGGAAATGTTGCCTCAGGACCCCCCGCCTTGGATTATCAGGGCAAGCGCCTGGCTTTTGCTGGCAGCGTTTCTGTGGGCATTGCTCATCGCAATTGTAGTCCGATTGCCGGAAACTGTTCGCTGCGGCTTTGTCCTGATTCCCGCCACGGGCGCCGATCCAATTCAATCCCCCCGCCAGGCTGTAATCAGCCACGTCGCAGTGAACGAAGGTCAACCAGTGAAAAAAGGCGACGAGTTATTCCTCTTGCGCTCCGACGAGATCCGCGGCTGGGACACGCAATTCCGAACTCTCACCGAAGATTTACACACCAAGGAAGAAAGCCTTACTCGATATGAAGCTGCTTACGTGTCGCAGCTCGAGATCAAGAAGTCCGAAATCGAACAGGCCAAAAGCGAAGTAGGATTCCGCCAGAATCACGTGGCCACGAGCCGCGACTTGGTCGCGCGAATGGAAAAGTTGGCCAAGCAGGGCGGTGAATCGGAGATCGATCTTGTAAAGTTGAAACTCGATCTGGCCGGCTCCGAAAAAGATTTGAGTGTCGCGCAGAGGAGCTTGCAACAGGTAAATCTCGACCGGGAGCGAATAGAAACGGAGCACGCGCGCCAGCGGGGCGAGCAGCAGTCCGAAATTGAGAAATTAAAAATGCGGATCGGCGCTCTGAAAACAGACCTCGAAAATACCCAGCAGAACTTGCTGACAGTTCGGAGTCCATATGAGGGCGTGATTACTTCCATCGACCAGCGAACCGTGGGCAGTTTTGTGCAGCAGGGACAAATGCTTTGCCAGCTCGCACCGAAGGATGCGAAACCGCGAGCTCGGATGACCTTGAACGAAGCTGGCCTCCCGAAACTCGCCATCGCTCAGCGCGTGCGGTATTTCTTCGAAGCGTTCCCCTACCAGCGTTACGGCGCTGTGACCGGAAAACTCGATTGGATCAGTCAGTCAGCTGTTACTACGACTGATGGCACCCACTTTGTCGCGCTGGGCTCACTCGATCGCTATGAAATCTCTCCACGCGCAGGACAAGTTTTGCCTCTGCGTGTCGGAATGAAAGGGGAAGCGCGCATCATTGTCGGCGGACGGACGTTGATTGAATACGCGTTTGAACCCATTCGACAGCTGCGTGAAAGCATGAAGCAATAAATCCTCGGGCCGCAATGCAAGATCCGCTTTCCAAGCTGAGAATTGAAGACCTGACCACGAGCAACGAAGCCATGGCGCGTTGTTTTCAGTTGGCCACGCTCGCCGCCACGTCCGACGTGCCGGTGGTGCTTCTCGGCGAGACCGGCACGGGCAAAACGTTGCTGGCGCACGCCATCCACAATTCGTCAGCAAGAGCAGGCAGACCGTTTATCGCCTTTAATGCTTCGGCGCTCAGCGACACGCTGCTCGAGAGTCAGTTGTTTGGCCACGAGCGCGGTGCTTTCACCGGCGCGCAGCAGAGCATTAAAGGAAAATTCGAGCTCGCGAATGGTGGAACGCTTCTTCTCGATGAAATCTCGGAGATGAGCCCGCTTGCCCAGGTAAAAATCCTCCGGGTGCTCGAATACGGGGAATTCGAACGGCTCGGCTCCGAACGAATGCTCACTTCGAATGCGCGTATCATTTGCGCCTCAAACTGCTCACTACGCGAAAGAGTGCAGCAGGGAAAATTTCGAGAGGATCTTTATCAACGCTTAAGCGGGCTGACTCTGCTCATTCCTGCGCTTCGCGAACGCTTGGAGGAACTTCCCGCACTGATTGCCACAGAATTGAAAGCAGCGAGTTCGAAGGAAGGCAAGAATATCACCGCGATCCATCCCAAAGCGATGGAGAAATTGCTTCATCATGACTGGCGCGGAAATCTGCGCGAGCTAAATCACACGGTGCGTACCATGACGTTGTTTTGCAACGGGTCGGTGATTTTACCCGAGCATGTCGTCTTCCCTCCGGATTTGCCAGCACCGGAGCGAGCGCTACTAGAGAACGGCAAATTCGTCCCGGCATTCGTCAGCAACAGTAATGAGGCTAACGATGCAACTAAGGATTTCTCGTTGGAAACTGCGTTGAAACAGCACGTGCGAATTGTTTACGAACAGGCCAATCATAATCAGCGGCGCACTGCAAAATTGCTCGGTATTTCGCGTTCTACGCTCGCGCGCTATCTGCGAGAGGCGGTACCAAATTAAAGCAAGGTTGGTCTAAAAATAAGTCGTAGTGGACTTGGATCGGCCCCAAACTCTAACTGCGGTCGTGATCTTAACTGTGGATGGTGTTACTGTTCATGCCGCGCAAGCGTCTGCCGCCCAGTAACAAACCCAGCCCGAATTTTTGGTTCGACCAGTCCATTCAGATTTGGCATGAATACTGATAACACAAGGGCGACGTGGGCACACCGAAAAATAAAAAAAACGTGGGTGTGGGGGACCCACGAACTCAAACGACCAAACGCAAAAAAGAGAAATTGATCCGTCTGGATGACCTGATTCCGAAACAAGACGTCACCGGCGGGCGTCAATTGCTCTTCGGTGTGACTGACACGACACAAACAACTAGAGCGAGAAGACGAAAATGAGAGAGAGCAGAGCTGGCTGCGGAATCGGGGCCGGCACCAGCACGCAGGCAAAACGGCGTCAGCAGTAATTACTGGAATTTTGCTGATGGACCACAGGCTGAATGCATCAGCTCGCAAAGCGGAACGCCAATGGCAGCGGCTTTGCGACGCTTACCTGCCGGTTCGACCCAAAGGTTCCATCTGGCGATATAGCCGCAACCGAATCCCCGGTGATTTGTCCCAAGGCTGGAAACTTCACGTTTCGGCTACGATCCTGTCTGCATGTCCTATTTTCCGGTCGATTGCTCCGTACCTGAAGCGGCGCGACATATGGTTCAAAGCGCCGAAGTCGCTTGCCGAGTTACACAAGCTTAACTCTGGGATCTATTACGGATTCAGTCAGATAGGCAAGTTTGTTACCGTTTACCCACAATCCGCAGAAGCCGCGGCCGCTATTGCATCGAAGCTTCACGCTCTGACTGCCAAATTTGCCGCGCCGATGATTCCACACGACAACGCGCTGCGAAGTCGATCCTGTGTTTACTACAGATACGGCAGTTTTTCATTGCATCTCAAGACCACTTTTCGCAAGAAGCGGGTGCTTGCAATTGCGCGCCCGGATGGCAAGCTCGTCCCGGATTTGCGGGAACCTCGTGCTGCGGTTCCTCGCTGGTTGACCGATCCCTTTCAACCGGTGCGCTCGCAAGCTGCGTTCGAGCTCGCAACGCTATTGGACACCGACTACACCGGCTACGAAGCGCTTGCCCAGAGAGGGCGAGGCGGAGTTTATCAGGCCCGCGATGTTTCCTCTATGCCACGGAAGCTCTGCGTGATTAAAGAAGGCAGGCGTCATGGAGAAACCGACTGGCTGGGTCGCGACGGCTTTATTCGACTCAAACGCGAAGCGCAAGTCCTGAGGTCGACTGGCACCACCGCTGTGCCGCGCGTCCTTAGAACGTTCCGGGCAAATGGCTGTTACTATCTGGTAATGGAACGCATCTACGGCAAATCGTTGCAGCAGGTGCTCGCGAGCCGTCAGCGAATGTCAACTCGGCGGATGCTGGACTATTGCGCACAGATGGCCCGCATCGTCGCCGAAATTCACGCGGCCGGGTGGGCATGGCGTGATTGCAAGCCCGCAAATTTTTTAGTTGATAAAAATCACAAATTGCGGGCGCTAGATTTCGAAGGCGCCTGCCGACTGGATGAATCAGATCCACCCTGGGGAGCCACTCCCGGTTACACACCATCCAGGCAGTTATGGGGTTCTGGCAGCCCGGAAGCGATGGACCTTTATGCGTTGGGCACGTCAATCATGCAGCTAGTCGCGAGGATCGAATCCCCAATCAATCTGGCTTCCGCCTTCAGGCGAGAGATTAAAAAACGAAACTTACCGCTGCGCTTGATTAAAACGATCCAGAGTCTGCGCAGTCCCTCGCCTGAAAGGCGACCTTCAGCACGTGCAACTCAGGCGGTTATAGAGTTACATTCTTCTTGGGCGGCTGATATGGCGGCGTCGGCGCGGGCGCCCGGTATGGCGGCGTAGGCGCTGCTTGGCCACCGCGCGCGTCCTTCTTCGGTGTCAGGTCACTGAGCTTGGTTTTAGCTGATTTCGGCACTTTGTTTTTGTTTTTGCTTTTCATATCGATTCTCTCTTTCTTGTGTTGGTTTTCGGTGCAATCACCTCATCTTCTGCGTTATCAGGATTCGTGCCAAGGCTTCGAAACTGGGCAAAGAACTAAAAAAACTGGCGCTATTTTCGCGTTAATCAGCAAGCCCTTATGCAGAGATTCGTTACCCAAAATTTATGACTTACTTGGGGAGAAACCGAGTCAGCGTCTGAGTTCAGATTGAAGCTGCTCTGGCTCATTTTTGAAGCCCTCGTGCTTCAGTTTTGAACCACTTTGGTGATCGCGCGGAATTATTGAGTCAACTCATTAACGGCAGCGTTTTGCTCGTTAATGGAAAGCTCCAGGTACCCGACAATGTCGATGAACAGGGCATGCACGATCTACAGTTCGATCTGTTTCTTGACCTCGGGGGACAATGTTTTGTGCGAGTTAAGGTCGCGCGACCGTGTTATCGTATTTTTACGCCGGTAGGTCGAGTGTAAGCACTCGATTCGGGGGTTTGGCGATTGAGGTCAACGGACCTTACCATTCAACGCAGCGCGGAGTCTCAGCCGTAGCGCGTTTAGCCGGATGAAACCCGCCGCGTCGCTCTGGTCGTACGCCGATGCATCGCCTTCCATCGTGGCGACCTTCGGATCGTAAAGACTTTTCGGGCTTTTGCGACCGGCGACGATGATGTTGCCCTTGTAAAGCTTTAGGCGCACAACACCAGTGACGTCGCGCTGAGTTTCGGTGACGAGCGCTTGAAACGCTTCGCGTTCGGGCGAGAACCAAAAGCCGTTGTAAACCAGCTCGCTGTATTTCGGGATGAAGGCGTCGCTCGACTGCATTCACACAGCACCGCTACAACCGCGGCGGCAGGTGAATCGTCGCCATCATGCAGCGGGCGCTTCCGCCACCAAGTTCAATCGTAGG
>QHOW01000285.1 GCA_003219435.1 Verrucomicrobiota bacterium
AGCATTGCAAAGTGGAGGAGCTGGAAGCGACTGTCGCGCAACAACAGAAACACTTCCAAGCAACTACAACGCAATTACAGAGGGAATTTGAGTCGAAGATCGCGCACCAGCAAAAGCAAATTGAAGCTCTCACGACCAGTCTCAAAGAGCAGGCCTCGCAAATCCAGAAGGTTAGCGAACAGATCGAGTCCAGGAAATCGGCACCGCGGTTGGTGGCTAACGATTGATCGGCTTCGCGTCCATACTTTTACTGGCCGATCGTTTCTTCGGTAGGCCGACACTCCGTCGAGCCGAGGGCAAGTCTTTCAGCGCGGAAATAATTTCGCGGTTGTGATTGGCGGGATTGTCGGCGAAAAACGAAGCCTTCGCTTAACTGGCATTTGATCTCATGAACGCCCATACCATCCATTTGTTCATCGTTTTCGCGCTCGTCGTGCTCGTCTTCGCGGCCTTCCTGCGCGAATGGCTGGCGCCCGACTTGGTCGCGCTGAGCGCGATGGGGTTGCTGCTCGTGACCGGCGTCCTGAGCATGGATGAAACACTGCGGGTATTCAGTAACAGCGCGCCGGTCGTGATTGGTTCGATGTTTGTCTTAAGCGCAGCTCTGGAACGCACCGGCACCATCGATGCGCTGGCGCGGATCTTCCTGCGGCTGGCTGGTGCGAATGAACTGCGCGCGCTTTTGACCCTCATGTTGTTGACGGTACCGCTCTCGGCCTTCGTTAACAACACACCGGTCGTCGTCGTCTTTATGCCCGTGGTGATGGCGCTGGCGCGGACGACTCAATTGAAAGCTTCCCGCTTCCTGATCCCGCTTTCCTTTTTCGCCATCCTCGGCGGCACCTGCACGCTCATCGGCACCTCCACGAACCTGTTGGTGGACGGGATCGTTCGTCAGCACGGGTTGAGGTCGTTTGGGATTTTTGAAATTACGCCGCTCGGGATTTGTTATGCCGCGATCGGACTGACCTATCTCCTTACGATTGGGCGCAAGCTGCTGCCGCGCCGCGAAACCCTCTCGGCCCTGATCGGTAGCAGCATGCCGAGACAATTCCTGACCCAGGCAGTCATCAGTCGCATGTCGCCCTTTGTCGGCAGAAAGCTGACCGAAACCCCTCTGGTGCGTCTGCGGGAAGTGCACATCATTGATGTGACGCGCCAGGGCCAGCGGGTCGAGAGCCCGCTCAACGAGTTGCGCCTGGAGGCTGGTGATCAATTGCTGCTTGAGACCCCGGTAGCCGGCGTCAAGGGGATCAAAGAAATGCCGGGCGTGATCTTTCAACCCGAGACCGAGTCGGGTATGGAAATGCCCGGCGCGCGTGAAGCGGTCCTGATGGAGGGAATCATCGGAAGGCGCTCGAGATTTGCCGGCAAGACGCTGCGCGAGTTGAATTTTCGGCAGCGCTACAGCGTGCTCATCCTCGCGGTGCATCGACAGGGGGAAAACCTGCGCGAGAATTTCGAGGACGTGGAACTCGCGTTTGGCGACACACTGCTGGTGCAGGGACCCGCGGAAGGGATTCACCGGCTCATGCAGGAGCGCGATTTTGTTAGTCTCACCGAACCGAAACAGCGCGCCTTCCGGCGGCACAAGGCGCCCCTCGCGATCGCAGCGATCGTGATGGTGATGGGGGTCGCTGCCTTCAATGTGTTGTCGATCACTGCCCTGGCGTTGATCGCCGCGATCTTTGTGGTGCTGACCGGCTGCCTCGATATGCAAGAAGCACGGGAGGCGATTGTCTGGCGCATCTTGTTCATCATTTTTGGGATGCTGGCCCTCGGCACCGCGATTGAGACAACAGGGGCCGCGCATCTCATCGCCCGGGGAGTAACCGGCCTGGTCGGGCGCTTCGGGCCGTGGGGAACACTCTCGGTCGTGTATCTGGTCGCGACGCTTCTTACGGAGTTGATCAGTAACAACGCGGTGGCCGTGTTGCTAACACCGATCGCCTTTGAAATCGCGGCGACGATGGGCTTGGACGCGCGGCCATTTGCTGTCGCGGTGATGTTTGGCTGCAGCGCCAGTTTTGCAACGCCGATTGGCTATCAGACGAACACCTATGTCTTCGGCGCGGGCGGTTATCGCTTTGCCGATTTCCCAAAGGTGGGTGCGCCATTGAACCTGATTCTCTGGGTTGCCGCTAGCGTGCTCATTCCAATCTTCTGGCCGTTCACGTCGCGGTGAAGCAAGTGCTACTCAGGGAAGCGACGATCCCGCAGCTAGAGAAAGGGATGAAGACTGTTATTGCGCGTCTTGAAGAGCAGGCAGCGCAAATCCAGAAGGTGAGCGACCAGCTCGCCACGGGACGAGTCCGTCCGACTGGCGGACTTGAAGCGAGCAAATTCGCCAAAGGACGAATCCGCAGTGGCGGACCTGCGTCGCAAGTGGTCAACAATCCCTAAAACCGCGCTAGTCCCAA
>QHOW01000009.1 GCA_003219435.1 Verrucomicrobiota bacterium
TCTCATTCTTAAAGTTCATCGAAGCAATTTTTTCATGGACGGTTTTGTGGAATCGCCTTCCTCGGCAGCTCTCGCCGGGCTCGCGCGGAAAAAACGCGTTCCTTTTGTCGAGGACCTGGGAAGCGGCGCGATCTTTCCAACAGAGCGTTTGGGACTCGCCGAACACGAGCCGACACCTGCTGAAGCGTTGAAGGACGGCGCCGGTCTTGTTTGCTTTAGCGGCGACAAATTATTTGGCGGCCCGCAAGCGGGAATTATTGCAGGAAAGAAGCGCTTCGTCGCCGCGTTGAAACGCGAACCGTTATTTCGTGCCTTGCGCTGCAACAAATTGGTCTTTGCCGCGTTGCAAGCCACTATCGATCTTCATCTCGATCAATCAGGCGGAATCCCTGCCATCGCCCTTTTGCAAGTCTCCGAGGAGGAATTACGCGCTCGAGCTGCAGCGATTGTTGACCGGCTCGAGGGTGTGCCAGGGCGAATCGCGATTGGCTGCGGTACGGTCAAGGTCGGCGGCGGAACCTTGCCAAAATCGACAGTGTCTTCCGTTACAATCGACATTGTTCCGCAGAATTGTTCGCTGGCCGATTTCGCCGCGCGTCTTCGCGCCTCAAATCCGCCGGTCATCGGCTATATCGCAAACGCGCGTTTCAAACTCGATTTGCGTACAATTTTCCCGCAACAGGATGAGCTCGTGGTCGCCGCGGTTCGCGCAGCGTGCGCCAGCCAAAACGTTTTTCGGTAGGGCGCGACCGCCGGGCGCGCCGTCAACGGACGGTTACGCGTTCGCCTCTACCCAATTTGACATGACCGAAAAACATTTCATTCTTGCGACCGCCGGTCACGTCGATCACGGCAAGAGCGCGCTGGTCCAAGCGCTCACTGGAACTGATCCCGATCGTCTGCCTGAAGAAAAAGCGCGACAAATCACGATTGACCTCGGCTTCGCACAATTGATTCTCGAACGATCAAGAGAGCAGCAATCCCATATCGGCATTGTCGATGTGCCCGGTCACGAAGATTTCGTCCGGAATATGATTGCGGGCATGGGCTCGATCGATCTCGTGCTTTTCGTTGTCGCCGCCGACGACGGCTGGATGCCGCAAACCGAAGAGCATCTGCAAATCCTGACATATCTCGGAGTGAGACGAGGTGTGATCGCACTTACGAAAAGCGATCTTGGCCAGATCGATAACGTCCACGAGCAAATTCGCACCCAACTGCGCGATACCGCCTTCGCGCGATCACCGATTGTCCCAACTTCGGTCCGCACCGGAGAAGGAATTGAAAATCTGAAGTGCGCGCTGGGCTCGGAGTTCGCAACCATGCAACCACAATGCGATTCCGGGAAGCCGCGCTTATTTGTCGATCGCGCTTTTGCGCTGCGCGGAATCGGCACGGTGGTGACCGGAACATTAACTGGAGGGCAACTCCGACGTGGTCAGACCATCATTGTTCAACCGCAAGATTTCGAAGCGCGCATCCGCTCGATTCAAAGTCACGGTTCCGAATTAGAGTGTGCGCAGCCGGGCATGCGCACAGCAATCAATCTCCCGGACGTTGCTATCGGTGAGAGTCCTGGACAGATCAACCGCGGCGACGTGCTCACCGTTGACGATCTTGGAAAATCGAGTGCCAGCCTCATCGTTGTTTTGGAAAAATCCTCACGACTTCGCTCGAAAGAGCCAGCCGGCCGACCACTTAGGAACGGAACGTCGGTGTATCTGCATCACGGCACCTGCCGATTTCCCGCGAAAATCAATCTGCCAGAAGAGCGCGCGCTTGAACCCGGCGAGCAAAAAATCGCTCAGCTAAAATTGGAGTCGCCCATATTCGCTTTCCTCGGCGATCGATTTGTTCTTCGGGACGCCTCCGAACAACATACTGTCGCAGGCGGAATGGTGCTCGATGCGGATGCCGATCGAGGCAAAATTCGCAGCGCGGCGCAGCTCAATCTATTAGTTGGCCGGGCCGGCGCGCCAGAAGACGTCGATCTTTGTGTTCGCTCTGAAATTCTCGTGAATAGTTTTATGCGAAAACAGATCGTTCTTCGCAAATCGCACTTCAGCACTGACGAGATCGCTGAAGCTCTTCAGCGCCTCGAGCGACGTAATGAAATTGTCATTCATCAAGAAATCGCGGCGGACGCGCGAGCCTGGCAGATGTTGTGCAACCGAATGATCGGCTTAATCGATCACGCGCACAAAACAAATCCTGAACGCGTCGGTCTCGATCTGAACGAGCTGCGGACAGCGTTGCGCGATCAATCCCGGGATGTTTTTGAAGCACTCGTTTCGGATTTGTGCGCGGCTGATTTTACCCGAAAAGGATCTGCAATCGCCCGCATTGCACATCGGCGGGCGTTGCCACCAAATCTGCGGTCTGTTGCGATGAAAATCCGGGAAGCGCTGGGACAGAAACCATTCGACCCACCCGCGCGGAAGGAGATTGAGGTTGAACAAAATGCGCAGCCAACCCTCCGATTTTTGATCGAGACCGGCGAAGCGATCGAAGTCGGCCCCGACGTAGTCCTATTGCGCGAAAACTTCGAGGGCATGAAGAAGGCGGTTGTGGATTTTATTTCCAAGAATGGACCGGCAACCGTGAGCGAACTGCGCCAGAGACTCCAGAGCTCGCGCCGGATTATGGTGCCGTTTTTAGAGAGACTTGATCGGGATGGCATCACGCGGCGTATCGGCGATAAGCGAGCCAACGCCATATGACCTATACGACCTATATGACTTATGCTCTCTGAGATTGTATGAAAAAACCAAGCGACCAAGCCGAAGGATTTATTCCGCCTCACGGCGAATATGACGGTTTGCTGGCGTATCAGAAAGCGCTCATTGTTTTCCAAGGAACAGTGCGGTTTTGCGAGCGGTTCCTCGAAAGGCGAGACCGCACAATCGACCAGATGATCCAGGCGGCGCGCTCGGGGAAACAGAATATTGTTGAAGGCAGTAAAGCCTCCGGCACTTCAAAAGAAGCAGAGATTAAGCTTATCAATGTGGCGCGCGCGAGCCTGGAGGAGCTTCTCGAAGACTATAGGGATTTTTTGCGAGGGCGTAAGTTGGCGCTGTGGCCAAAGGAGAACCGCGAGGCCTTGTTCGTGCGCAAGCTCAGCGCGCGGAAGGATACGTCCTATAGGACTTATGAGACCTATATTGAGACGCGACCGCCCGAGATAGTGGCGAACATTCTCATCTGCCTGATCCACCAGACAAACTACCTGCTCGACAAACTGCTGCGGCATCTCGAGAAAGCTTTTGTGGAAGAGGGCGGTCTGCGCGAGCGGATGACCCGCTCGCGACTAGCTCACAGGGACAAGCAGAATCGCCGGGGCTCCACGTAATCCCATTCGTCCCATGCGCGCGTCCCTCTACATGGCCAGTTCATTCGAAGCCGCGTGGCAGCATGTGCTCCTGCCGTGGTTCGAAACAGCCGCTCCACGCGCCTTCGAACAGCGCGCGCCGGTGGCAGTGGTCACTCCATTTCGCAGCCAGGCATATCTTTTACGGAGCAAACTTCTCGCACGCGGCATTTCATTGCTCGGGATAAAATTCCTCTCGGCGGCGCAATTGCGAGAGCGGTTATTGCGCGGTTGCGGACTCGATATTCCGCTACGCGAACACCTGCGTTTGCTGCTGGCGATTGCAGCCGAACAACTTGTCGGAGAAGATCCGGAGTCCCTGGTGGCAAAATCTGTCGCTCGCGATCCCGATCATTTCTTGCGCGTGATCGATCAACTTCATGCCGCTGGCTGGGACTTCGACGAGATCGCCGAACCGGCCTTGCGCGAAATCGCCGGACGCTTCGCAAAAATCGCTCGCGATTGCGGATTCACATTTGTTCACGAAGCCGATCGCCTTGCTGCAACAAGTGCGGAGCAATTGCGGCCGCGTTTCGCTCACTTGCTCGTGGTCGGTTTTAACGGCGCGGATTGGCCGCTTTGGCCGCTGTTGCATGCGGCCGTGAAATCTCCGGCGCAAGCAACAGTCGTCTTGAACGATCCCCGCGATGAAGCGCGCGATCTCGACGAAACATGGGTGGGCACATGGGAGGAAGCTTTTGGCGCAGTCGAACCGATTGGGGAGGCAGAAGCTAAGAGCCTTTCTGGAAATTTGACTGCTTTAAACAGCCAACTTTCCAGAACAGGTAGTCTGCTGGAAACTGAATTGGAGAGAATCGCGCGCGCGCAAGATCCGATCGACAGCGTCTATTTTCTGGTTGGACGCGATGCGACCGAGCAGGCGCGAGCAATCGTCGCGCTGACCGCGAAGTTTCTCTGCGAGGACAATTGTGAGCGCATCGGCATTTTGTTCCCGCAGAAAGGCGCGCTGCCGCGACTGGTGGCCAGATTTCTTGATTCGGCGCAGATCGCGCATAACGACGGGATCGCGCATTCGAGTCCGAGCGTTTTCGACGACGAGGCTTGGAGGGCATGGCTGGAGCTCCAGCAAAACCCGCGGCTGAAATTTCTTTTTCGATTTCTGCGCGCCGTGGACGCGAAGATTTTCGAAAAGGTCTCCATCTTCGAAGTGGAAGAGAAATTACGCCGCGCGTACGCCGACGTGTTGATCGATAACATCGATATTCTCCGCGAAGCTTGTGCGCGCTCGGAAGACAAAGCGGCGATCGCGAGCGGGCTCGAGAAAGTTCAGTTTCTGCCAGCGATGGCAACGTGCTCTGAATTTCTTGAGCAGACGAAAAAGATCTTCGCGCAGTTCGGCTGGAAACAGCATTGGAGCGAAGTCGAGCGGCTTAGCCGGGGTTGGGCGGAGCGCGTGCCGAAACGTTTTTCGAAGGCCGGTTATCTGCGTTGGCTTCGCGAAATTCTCGGTGCGTCGTCGCTTGGCCGCGATGAATACGGCGCGCATCCGTATAGCCGCGTCCATTTGCTTCCGTACTCGGAAGCGGAGGGCCAGTCATGGTCGCACCTGATTTTCGCAGGGCTAAACGAGGAAGCGTGGCCGGCGCTCGACGAAGAATTCATCGGCGACCAGGAGATCGACCAGTTCAATCAGCGAAACAAAATTTTGAACCGCCGCGCAATAAAACGCAGCCGTCACGGCGAAGGCCAATGGAGCATCGCGGAGGGCAAAACATTTCTGCTCGGGTCGGCCGAGCGTCGCCAGATTCGCAGGCGACAGCTTCGTAATCTGATGGAATGGCCAACTGCGGGCATCGGCGTAACAGCGAATCTCTATTCCGAAAGTGCGCCCAGCCGAATCGCTAATCCGACCGAATTATTTTCGCGCCTCCATTTTGCTGCGCGTGGCCGCGGCGTTTCGCAACGCACGCTGCAGGCGCTGGAAGAGCAAACGCGAGCGTGGCTGAACGATTGGTCACCCTTTGACGCGCAGAAGACCGATTCGATCAGCGTTGGCCGGACACGCTACGCTTACGATATCCGGCGGCAACTGCGCGCGTTCGGCGAATATGAGTTTGCATTGCGGACGCCGCCCGAGCGTCCGGTCACCCTGCGCGTGACCGATTGGGAGGCTGCATTGAAAAGGCCCGCGATTGTGTGGATGAAAGTTTTTCTCGGCGTCGACCCTGCTGATGAAAACAGCGACGCGTGGGCGACCGCGACCGGCCAATGGGTGCATCGGTGGCTGGCAGACAGCGTGCGAAGTGCAAACGGCGACGCGTTTGTCGAGCTTCACGAAGTCGATGAGATTCGCGGGCGGCTGGTGGAAAATGCGCGCCAATTTCAAAATCAGGTGCGCGCGCTCTGCACGGCCTGCGCGCAATCGCTGCCGGATTGGTGGACCTCTGGCTGGAGCAATGCGCTTTATGTTGCCAATTGTCTGGCTGCGAAACTGTCCGGCCTCGAAGGCGACTGGACACACATGGCCCCAGAATTTGCGCTCGAGTCACCGATGAATATCTCCGTCTCGGCTAACGAATCGCTGCGTGTCAGCGGCCGGATCGATTTGATTCTGGCCCGCGGCGAACGCAATCAATCTCGGATCGGTTTTCCCGAGTTGTGGATAATTGATTACAAAACCGGACGGCAACGCGCATTCAGTTTGCACGAGCTCCGGCAACGGGAAACGCCTCAGGAAAAATTCAGGAAACTGCTGGGGAAAGGCCGCGGCGTGCAGCTCGGACTCTACGCGCTGGCCGCGCATGCGCTTGGGGCATCGGACGTGCAGCTCAGTTTGCTTGGCCTGGCGGATGAGCTGAAGCCGCAGTTCGATGTCGATGATGCGCTCGCCCAGAAGAATTTCTGGCGTGAGCTGCACCGGATGCAGGAGACGGGCGGGTTCGGGATGTTTGGGCCGATCCACTCTGACTACGGTTTTGCTCACGCATATCCGCTAGCCACGCTCGGGATCGATAAAGATCTCTTGCAGGAAAAATGGGCGATAACGTATCCCGCGCTCGCAATTGCGGCTGAGGAGAACTTATGATCGATGAGACAACGATTCGTGGCATGTCCAAAGCGGCAGAGCACCGCCGCACTCCACCGCTTTTCGAGGCCGAGGAGAACGCAGCATGACATCGGCGGATCAGGATCAGCGCGAGCGTTTTTCTTGCGAACTGGACAAGAATTTCTCGGTGATCGCGTCGGCGGGCTCGGGCAAGACGCGGGCGATCACTGATCGCGTTGTTGAAATTGCAAAGGACCGGCACGCGCTCGAGTGGCTGCCGCAATTGGTCGTGGTGACGTACACGAATCGCGCGGCAGATGAAATGCAGCAGCGCACGCGGCAACAAATTCTCGAGGCAGGCCTTTCGCTCGATGTGATCGAGGCGTTTAATCGCACGTTTTTCGGTACGATTCACGCATTCTGCATGAAGTTGCTTGCGGCGCACGGGCATCATCTCGGTCTGCCGGCCAATCTCGAACTGATCACCGACGACGAAGATCTTTGGAACCAATTCGTGCAACAATACACCAAGATTGGCTGCTCATTGAGCGAGGCCAATCGGCGGGTGTTGTTGCGCCACGTTCAGGCGCGGCGACTGATGGAACTCGCGCGCACAGGTGACGTCGATCTTGCCGCCACGGAACCCGACACGTCCTGCCCGGACACAAGCTTTGCCGCAGTATATGCCGCCAGTGCAAGGGCCTCGACAAACATTGCGAAAGAAAAAGCGGAATTGCAGCGCTGGGAAAAACGGTGGCGCGAAACGGATGAATTTGTCCCGTGGCCGCCATGCGCAACTACATCACGAGATTTTGTCACTATCTGGCGCGACGTGTTTCGACCGCTGCGCGATTGGGTGAATGCATGCGCGCTTTGCGTCGCTGCCGAAGTGCAACGCGATTATCGCGAATTCCGACTCGAGCACGGTCTGGTGACTTACGCCGACCAGGTCGCGCTCGCGGGGGAATTGATGCGACTGGCGGACGTCGCCCAACGCATTCGCGAAAAAAATTATCGCGTCATTCTGGATGAAGCGCAGGACACAGATCCGCAGCAGTTTCTTGTGCTTCTGGAAATCACCCGCCCGCCCGCTTCCGCCAAGGCTACCACGGGCAGGCCGGGCGTGCGGAACGGTCAACCACCGCGCCCGGGCCATTTCTGCATGGTGGGCGATTTCCAACAATCAATCTATCGCGATCCGGCTGATCTGGCGCATTATCGTCAGCTTCACAAATCATTGGTTGAGACCAGCGCCGCCGAAGAATTGAAATTTTCGGTCACGTTTCGACTCGACCAGAAGCAAGTCGATTTCGTGAACGCCACGTTCGGCGAAATCCTAAACAATCAGGGCGGACAAGTTCAGTTCGTCGAAATGAATCCGCGTTCGAATGTTTTGCCCGGCCAGGTGATTCGTTTCGATTTCGGTTGCGACATCGATCTTGCTTTGCCAGAAGCGCACCGTGCGATTTTGGAAGCGCGCGAACTGGCGGGTTGGCTGGCTAAAGCGGGCTTGAAAAATTTACGGGCGCAAACATGGAAAGACGTCGCCATATTGTGTCCGCGCAAAGCGTGGCTCCGGCCGTTGCGCGACGCCTTGGTGGATGTGGGTCTTCCGATGGAAGTTCACTCGGAAACCGATCGGGAAGGAGAAAACCCGGCATACGCATGGCTAACGGCGCTGCTGGCTGTCATGGCCGATTCGAACGCCAGCTACGAAATTGTCGGTGTGCTGCGTGAGATTTTCGGGCTTTCCGATGACGAGCTGGCGCGCTTTTCGCAGGGCTTTGGCGCGCGCTTCCAAATTGCGCAGCGAACGAGTGGGCGCGGCTCGGTGCCGGAGACATTAAACCGTCTCGTGCGAATCCGCGAAGCGATAGCGCAGCAACCGCTCTTCAGTGCGGCCCAGGAGATTGTTCGGACCACGCAATTGCGCGAACGGCTGCGATCGCTTCCGGCGGAGGAATTTGGCGATCTGGACTCGGAACTGGATAGATTGCTCAGCGCCGCAGCGGCCGCGGAAGCGCGCGGAGTTTGCTTATCGGGTTTTGCGCAGACCCGGCGCGCGAATTTCTACGCCACGCGGGAGACGCATCCATCTCCTGCGGAAGCGATCCAATTGATCACCGCGCACAAAGCCAAAGGCTCCGAGTGGCAGGCCGTGATCGTTCCGTTCCTGACACGCAAAGTCTGGGGTGCTTCGCCGCGCTATCCACAGGTGATTAAAGATGTCGAGACAGGCGAAGCACAAATTCTGTTCGATCGGACCGACTACAGCGAGTTCGAAGAAAAACTGAAACTGGTTGAGCGACAGGAAATGGAGCGGCTGCTTTACGTGGCGTTGACTCGCGCCAGGCATACGCTTGTCCTTGCGCTCGACCGCGATTTCTTTCTCAACGCAAAAGGAGACTTCCACAGCGATTCGCAAATCAAATGGCTGCAAGCGGGCACCGGTGAATGTAACTGTGAAGTCGTGGCCGCGCTTTCAAGTGGAGCGGGCGAATGCATACAGACTCGTGACAGACAAAAGTCAGCTCCCAGCGAGCAGGTTCGCGAGAATCTGGCGAAGCGCGAAATCGGTTGGATCGACGACGCGCGGCGATGTGCCGGGCGATTTGTTCGTACGATCAGCCCGAGCAAATTCACGCCGGAAGAAGTCAAGCCCGGTGAAAGGGCGGACATCTGGATCGAGATTGAACCGGAGCTGCGCCCGGTGCGGATCGAGAATCCGGCTACCCGCTACGGCCTGTGGTGGCATGGATTTGTTCAGCAGATTCCGTGGGTCGATGATGCGGGTGTGTGGGATAAAGTTTTCGCCGCGGCTAACGCGGATTCGCCGGACATGACGCGCTCGACACGGGAGTGGCGGCTCTTGCGTGAGCGCATTTCGAATGTTTCGGATTTTCCTTCGCATTTAGCGAATCCCGACTCATCGGGAGTGGTTCACGCGGAAATGCCATTCTTCTGGCGAATGGACGCTCACAGATCTCTGGAAGGAATTGTTGATCTTGCGCTATTCCAGGCATCCGAAAAAAAATGGTTTATTCTTGATTGGAAGACGAACCGGACCAAGCGGGACGAGATCGACAAGTTGGGCGCGTCCTATCGGCCGCAAATCGCCGCTTATTGGAAAGCGGTCGCTGAAATGACAGGCATGTCAGTCGCCGCGGGAATCTATTCCACGTTCACGGGTGAATTTGTCAT
>QHOW01000286.1 GCA_003219435.1 Verrucomicrobiota bacterium
TAATCGCCTTTCCGAGATACCGCTGGATGAAGCGAAGGCGGAACGTGAGAAAAATATGAGTGCCAAGCAGGAGGATTAACAACGGCGGTCCCCAAACAAAATCGCTCAGCTGCCCGATAAGTTTTTCGAATTCTTGCATGAAGCTCCTTTGAAAAGGGAAACAACTACAGAATTAGATCAGTGAAGGCGAGCGAGAAAATACGACGAATTTTGCGTGGCACAGGCTTCCGAGCCTGTGGGGCCACCGGGCATCTTGCCTGGTCGCTGCAGGGTTGTGATCCGGCAGGCAAGGTGCCCGCCGGCCCAACAGCCAGGTTGGCTGTGCTATACCGGGCGATGACCGATTATTTCGGCTGCATTATTTCGCGCACGAAGACGTTGAGCTGTCCGTCTTCCTGTTTGCGTACTTCAGTGATCTCGAACGGCCGCATCTCATCGCGGCTGACAACTGCACCTTGCTGAGGGGGAGTATAGCCAGCCGGGAATTCAACAATGATACGTGCGGATGATCCCCCGCCAAAATGAAGCACTTTGTCCGCTAATCTCGTGCGCGGACGGAGCACGGCACGATTGGCATCGGAAAAATTTACGACAAACTGCCCTTTTAGATACACGCGTTCACCGGCAAGTCCATGCTCGGCGACATCCCGCAGATCACCCGTCCCGATAAGGCGACCGAGCGGCATTTTCCCCGCTGGAAATGTTTTCCAACTGCCGCCGCCTGCATTGGAAGCCAGAGTTCCGGCGGAAGTATCGGCAGGGACTGGCTGCGCGGGCAAAACTGGAACCGGCGTTGCAGTAGTCGCAGCTGAGGCTTGAGCCGTAGCAATAGTCGACGCAGGCACGGCAACCGGAGCTTTTGGTGTCGCTGCCGACGCGACTGTGACCGGAGTCGAAGTTGGCGCAGGCGAATTCTGGGCGACTACCGCCCGAGCAGGAGTAACCGCGGGGGCCGGCGATTCGACCTTCCCTTTCCTGGCCGCTTTGCGCCTTTTTGACGATGGAGTCGCCTGGGCAAGCTTTTCACCCTTTCCCTGAACCCCGAACGCTTTCGGGCTTAGCGCCGGAGTCTCAACCGGTCTGGCTTGCTCTACGCGCACGAGCTGATTGTCGGCAGGCGGGGGCGTAGCGGTGGGACTCAATCCAGGTATCGGAACCACGCCTTGCGCTGCTGCAATCTTCTGGCGGGCCTCCACGATGCGCTGCTCGATTGTGGCGCGTTCTTCAGCCTTAAATAGCGGCCAGCCTGCGGCAAGGTTGAGACTGAGCGGCGGCTCAAGGCGAAAAGTCCCAAGGCCGCGCGTGACCGTATAACTCCCATAAAGCAATGGGACAGCAGTAATCAGGATGCGGCCATCTGCCAATCGCTCAGCATGAATCAGGGCAGAAATATCATGAGTGCGCTCCAATTTGATTTCCAAACCGACGTTAAGCGTTTGCTTCATCAGCGGAAGAGTTTCGGGATTCGCCGGGTAGAGATGCTCCATGAGCAATTCACCACTATCCAAGGCGTTGGCCAGGACGACCATGCCCGAACTAAACACATCATCAGGGCCGAGTTCCCGCGCCGCCACGATCGTGTATCTGCCTACCACGTAAGGCACCAAGCCGCGCACCAACTGGTAATTTCGAATATAATTGCGCACCAGTTCGGCATTGGTCCTGGCCAGTTCGGCGCTGCCCATCCCGATGTGGCGATCATATAATTGTTTCGCGTTTAGGAATTCGCCGGGCGGCGCTGCGGTAAGCTGAAAACGCTTCGGTGGATCAATCTTGTGCAGTCTTTGTAAAATCCGGTAACTGTCGGGACGCTCCGGTTGATCGAAAATGTAAAAACTCCCCAGCCAGGCTGCTAGAGCGAAGCCAGTCAGGAGCAGCATGGCAATTGTCCACGCAAAATAATTGATCCCTCGCCGTGGACGGCCGTATGGCTCGTCGTAGGGGGAAACACCATAGTCCATCACGTAAACGCGAGAAGATTTCCCCGTTTCAAGCTGGTCGCGTAGTTTCGAACGAGGAGCCGCATCCGCAGGTCCGCGACGCGTTTGGATTGACGATGTGAAAACCGGCGCCGGTTAGGCCATCGTGAAAATCCAAGGTAGCATCACGCAAGTATGGGATACTCTCGTCATCGATAAGAAATTGCATCCCATCGCGGTCCACCACGGCGTCGCCGCTCTTTTCGTGATCAAGCGCCATCTCGTATTGCAAACCCGAACAGCCGCCTTTTGCAACCTGAATACGCAGACCTTGCCGGGCATTTTGCGGCTGCCCTTCAAGCAAGCTTCGGAGCTGTCGAACCGCATTGTCCGTCACGTTAATCATCTCTGCAGAAAATACGGTACCGGCGCCAGCAAGTCAAAAGGCTGCAAACACGGCAGATTCCGTTTTTCTTCGCAATTCGTAAGCCAAAAACTAAGATGCAAAATTGCATGAGCCGGATCCGTTTGCTGCCAGACACCGTCGCCAGCCAGGTTGCGGCGGGCGAAGTGGTG
>QHOW01000010.1:0-8875 GCA_003219435.1 Verrucomicrobiota bacterium
TGTTTCAACCATTGTTCGCCAACCGATCTGCCAGGCGCATTCTGCTTGCGGTCTTGATCGTCGTGCTTTTCCTCGGCGGTGTTCAACTGCGCCGATGGACGTGGGACGAAACGAGGCACGTTCGTTACCAGCACGATATCGTTAACGCCTTTTACTGGGGAAACGAAACATTGGCGGAAGCTCGTCGATTAACGCCCGACGAAGCCGCTGCTAATTCCTGGACGGCATTCGTCCGCGGCTATTTCGGACTCTATGACCGGGTGAAACACAAGGCATACGATCATGATTATCGCCTGGATTATCCACCGTTGCGACTTCTGGTGATGTCGATTTGGGCGAGGCAGGTGCGTAGCGACTTCCCGGAAGTCGATGACGGACACCCAAAGCATGTCAAGCCCTTGCTGAACGCGAATCTCTTCTGCGAATTGATATCCGCGGTGGCGATTTTTCTTCTTGTACGCCTCTGGGTACATCGGGCATCGGGCGCAACCGGATCACGTTTGTTGCACCGCATCCCAGCAGAGAATCGCGCCTGGATGTGCGGTTTGGCAGCGGCCAGCGCTGTGTGGCTCGAGCCGTCAATGATTCTCGACGCGCATGGCTGGCCCCAATGGGACGTTTGGATTTTGCCGTTTTATCTGTTTGCGGCCCTCGCTGCTTCAACCAGGCGCTGGTTTTGGTGTGGTTGCCTTCTGGCCGCAGGTGCGATGCTCAAAGGACAATTGTTGCTGGTCGCGCCTTTCTTCATTCTCTGGCCGCTTTGGCAAAAAAGATGGACGCGGGCACTGCGATTGCTCGCCGGGTTTGCGTCGACGACGGCCCTGGTGGTTTCGCCGTGGCTTTTGCGCACTCCAGCGGCGTTGATTATGGTCGCGCTTTTTGGCGGCGTCAGTTGTTTGATCTTTTTCGGCCGAAAATTTCGGGACGCTTGGGCGTGGGTGGCCGGTATGATTGCTTTGGGAGCGTTCGTCGCCGGAGCGGTCGCTGGTGGTAGCTTTGCATGGCTGCAGATCGGTTTTCTCTACGGCAGCGAGCATTATCCATATCTCTTCATCAGCTCGTGCTACAACTTGCCATTCTTTCTCGACCGTCTCGGTTGGTCGTTAAAAGATTCCCTGTGGTCGTATGAATTCGGGTCGCGATATGTCGCCGTGACAGTCCAGTGGATGTTGCGCCTGGCTTATCTGGGAGGACTCGCTCTCTGCTCGCTTGGGGCCGCCCGGCATTGGCGCAATCGCGATCCCCGGCTGTTGATTGCTATGGCGACTCCGTGGATCCTGATGTTCGCGTTGCTCGGTCAAATGCACGAGCGTTACCTGATGTGGGGTGCCGCCGTGAGCGCCGTGGCGCTCGGCGTCAGCCTGAGATTGAGCCTGGTCCACTTCATCATTTCGGCGATGAGCACGGCCATGATCGTCCACGTAATGTTGGTCGACAAAAAACTCGAGACCACGCTCGGCGTTGTCGATATGCTTCACAGCGTGCGACCTTATGCCTCCGGCCTCTTGCTGGTTTGTGTCGCGGTCTGTCTCTGGGAGACGCTTTCAACGCGTGTTCCCGTATTCCAGCGACGACCGAGACAATCCCGCGCCGAAGAAATGCCTGCTTTGTCACTCGGACCGGCGCCTGAAGAAGTCAAAGCTAACTGACGCTTCGAAGGGCCGCTGAACGTATCGGTTTTCATCAGAAATTCCGGATTCGTCCCGGCACGCGGAGCGGATTCTTTTGGAACGAATTGACTTACGCGTCCGGTAAGCTTAAGCACGACTCGTCATGCCCAAGTATGTGATCGAACGAGAAGTCCCTGACGCCGGGAAAATGTCGCCAGAGCAGCTCCAGGCGATCTCCCAAAAATCTTGCTCGGTGCTGCGCAACCTTGGGCCGGAGATTCAATGGATCGAAAGTTACGTCACGGATAACAAGATTTATTGCGTTTACATTGCGGCAAACGAAGAGATGGTCCGGATGCACGCGCAGCAGGGCGGTTTTCCCGCGAATCGAATTTCCGAAGTGCGTGCCGTTATCGATCCGACCACTTCGGAATCGACGAAGCGATAGCCGTTCGGCGCTGTTGCATGGCTCCTTGCCATGCAGGCATGTACTTCCAATTTCTTGGTTTGCCTTCCGCCAACCAGGAGATCGACGTCTTCAATCGTTGCTCGCGCGTTTGGTCGCGTTTGGCTTCGCTCACCCACTCCACGTATTCTCGCTGATTGCTTGGGCTAAAGTTTTCGAACGTCTTTCTCGCTTTCGGATTTTTGTTCAAGGTGGCGGTGAAATAATCAGGAACCTTCGTTGGCGATTTTCTTGCGGGTTTTGAGTGGATGGTGATTTCGTCCCGGCTTCGTTGAGATCGGCAGCTTTTTGCACATAACCGATCAAAGTCTTTTCCGGTGTCAAATCGGCCAGGGATGTGCTCGGCCCAAAATGTCCCATTGCGTGTTTCTTTGCACGTTTGTCGCCAGCAAAAACCAGCTCCGCTTTCCAAAACCCGAAGGCGCAGTGATGCTTGAACGCGGCCACGCTGCACAGGATCCACTTGTAAACNNNAGCTCCACTTGATCGTCTCTTGGACCTGCGGGCAACCAGGTGGACGACTCTACGCAAATGTCTCAGGATCGGTCGCGCAAACGCGGCCGACTTCTCGATGTACTCATCAACGCGCGGATCTCTCTTTGCCATCCTCCATCTCCTATTGCCGGGCCAGCCGCCGGAATAAGAATGCGCCTAGTGCGATGAACAAAACATTTGGAGCCCAGACGAGCAATTCCGGATGGACGTTAGGGGTTCCGCGCAACGTGTCACCGATAATTACAAAGAGAAAATAACTGACGGCGATGATCAATCCCATGGCGAAACCAATCGACGTCTCGCGACGATGGGCTGTGACACCAAGCGGCACTCCAATAATCGCGAAGGCAATGCAGGCGAATGGAAATGAAAAGCGCTTGTTTATTTCCGTCCGGCTGGCGCTGCGTTCCCTTTGGTCTTCACTCTGGAGTTGGTCGAGCAGTTGCTCGATTGATAATGCAGAACGGCTCGGCCGTTTTTTCTCCTTCTCGTACAGCTCCTCAAGGCTGATCGGCAACGTTCCTTCCACCGCATTGATTCCGTCGCGGATCCTTCGCAGATTGGACGGATCCTGTTGATCGCGCTCTTGATAACGCGCCCCATACAGGTGCATCAGAATTTGCTTGTTCGCCAAATCGGCCTCGAGCATGCCGGTGCGCGCGTAAGTGACTCTTACCGGGAGCGATCTTTCGTTCATTTCGAAGACAGTGATGTTCTCGAGCTTGTTGCCTTCTTTTTTCCCGACGTAGATCTTGCGTCCCGGAAATTGATCGATCACCTGATCGCTGCCGAAGAGCGCCATCGGATTACGGGTAGCGAGATCGAAAATGGTGCTGCGCAATTTTTGCTGGGCAGCCGGCGCAGCCTGCACGTTGAGCCAGAAGCAGATTGCTGTGCACAAAAGCGCGATCACAGCCAACGGGATGCAAATGCGCGAAATGCTGACGCCGTTTGAGCGCAGGGCAATCAATTCGTTGTCCGCCGAGAGCCGCCCAAAGACGAGCAGGATCGCGGTTAACAATCCCCAGGGGATGGTAAAGATGAGCGAGAACGGCAGGACGTAGGCGATGAATGTAATGAGGTATTCCATCGGAACGTCGTGATTGACCAGCAAGGGAAGAAGTTTGCGGAAGATATTTCCGACAACGAGAACCAGACTCAGCACGGCGATGGCGAACGCGATGTTCACCAGCAATTCGCGGCTGAGAAACCGGTCGATTAGCTTCATATCCAACGCACAGATTAGCACAAATTAGCAGGACGGCGCGGTACCGCCTACCGGACAGCGCGGCGCGCTGCCCCTACCAAAATCTGAAGAATTTGCTACCATGAACGCAAGATGAAGTCCGGCATGTACGATGTCGCCATTGTTGGCGGAGGACCGGCGGGCAGCACTGCAGCTGCCTTGCTGGCGCGTGCCGGGCGACATGTGATCGTCTTCGAGCGCGAAAGGTTCCCGCGTTTTCACATTGGCGAATCGTTGCTGCCGTTCAGCATGAAGGCATTTACCCGGCTGGGTCTTCACGAAAAGTTTCGGTGTGCCGGTTTCATAAAAAAATTCGGCGGCGAATTTTTCAGCGCCTGCTCCAGCGAAGGAACCAAGTTTTACTTCAAAGACGCTTATCGCTCCCAGACCGACCATTCGTATCAGGTCACTCGGGCAGATTTCGACAAATTACTGCTCGATCACGCCGCCGAGAGCGGAGCTGAAGTGCATGAAGGAACCAGCGCCAAGTCGGTTGAGTTCGCAAACGAACATGTCGATCTTGCACTCACAGACGGGAAAAGCATCCGGGCACGCTACATAATCGACGCGAGCGGCCGCAATTCCGTTCTTGGCATGAAGTTCAACATCAAGAAGACGTACGAGCATCTGAAGAAATTGTCGATCTTCGCGCATTACGACGGAGTTTGGCGCCCTGAAGGCATCGACGCTACTTTGACCGTGCTGATTCGGGGGATTGACCGATGGTTTTGGATCATTCCGCTCACGCCGGAACGGACAAGTATCGGTGTTGTTCTGGATAGTGAAACGTTTCGAAGCTCGAAGCAGACCCCGGAAGATTTTCTCGAACAAGCGCTGATCGAACAACCGGTGATCATGCAGCGCATGCGCGAGGCGCGGCGTGTTTCCGATGTGCACGTGGCCGCGGACTTTTCTTATCGGAGCACGAAACTCTACGGCGATCGCTGGTTACTGGCTGGCGACGCGGCTGGATTTATCGATCCGATTTTCAGCAGTGGCGTATTCCTGGCGGTGTTTAGCGGCGAGCTTGCGGCGGATGCGCTTCACGAAGTGATCAATCAACCGCGCAAAGCAGGAAGATTGTTTCCGCGTTACGAAAAACAGGTAAACCGTGCGATGGATGTTTATCTGCGCTTCGTCAACGCATGGTACACAAAAGAATTCATCGAAATTTTCTCGTCGCCGCGGCCCGTGTTGAATCTGCCACCAGCCGTAAACGCAGTGCTTGGTGGCAACATCGGTAATGAATTTGCAATCAAGTGGCGTATGTGGGTGTTCTATTTCCTCGTCTGGCTGCAACGACATTATCCGATCGTTCCCAGGCGCACGCTCGTGCCGGAGAAAAAAGAATCGCCAGCAGTCGACACGATTGGTGCGGTTCCGTGACGGCGAAATTCAAGGCCATTAAGGAGAGGCGCCTCTGCCTACTTTGGTTCCTAGAGATCACTTGTTTTTGCGTAATAAGTTGTGCAACTACCTCGCGCCATCAATTTTCTGAGCCGACAGGCAATTGGCAGACGGAAAATGGGCAGCTCATGTATCGAACGCCGAAAACGACGCTCATCGGCGATGTGCTTGTCCGTTTCTCAAAACGCGGGGATTTTGAATTGACGTTTTCAAAAGGGCCGGGAGTGACGCTGCTATCTTTGCGGCAGGACGCCGGCTTTGCAGAAGTCAAAGGGCCATTCGCAGAAGGCGGCTGGTCTGGTGCAGTCGAACAAGCACCCAAACCACTGCGGGGCTGGCTTGGCCTGCGCGACAAACTCATTCACTCCCAAGATCAATCAGTTCGATATACTGTCGGCGATGAAACTTTTGTGTTCCGCCTTTGATGAGAACCCATCTGGGTTCTCGAAGCGGGCTTCAGGCCAGTGATCATGCGGTAGTGTTCGTCGATTGTCAGTTTGACTGAAAGAGGCGCAATTGGATGTCGGCCAGCTTGGCTGACTCGGCCGACAGGCTGCCAGCCTGGCGAATGGGCATCCGGGGCAGGCTGGCAGCCTGACATCCGATTCTCCCGCGCCGCCCAAACTGACTATTGACCACCACTATCTGATCGTGCGGAATGTCTTTTTGACGTGCAAACGCGACGGGCTTGCCTCAAAAAAGGCGCATGAATATCACCAAAAACCTCGGAATGCTCCTCCTTGCGATCTATCTTATCCTTATTGGAATCACCACGCTCTTCCACGTCGCGATCCCGGCAATCGTGATGGGAATCCTGGCGCTCGTGGCCGGCATTTTGATTCTTGTCGGCAAATAGCGCCCCGGCGCCGAAAAACAGTTAGAGAACGCCGACCGCACGGGAGATCAGCAAAACGACGATACTGAGCGAAATAAAAATCTGGATCATCGCGAGGACCTTTGCCCAGCGTGCAAGCAGCGGTGCATCGGTCGGGCCGAATGTAGAACTCTGCGTGAAAGCGACGAACAGATAATCGATGAAGCGTGGTCTCCAGCGCGTACATTCAAATTGGGCGCGTTCGTCATGCGGGATCTGCATCTGCGGAAAAAGAAAGCTTGTGCTGCCAAATTTATTTTGCTTGTGGCGAACGGTGGGTCCGCCGCCGTCCAGCCGCCAATACCAAAGGGCGAACACGATCACATTCGTCAGCCAGAGTAATGCACCTGAGCGCAGCAGTTGCAACGGCGACTCTCGGTGTGTAGGCAACGCACGCACAAGCAGGATCACCGATCCGATCAGCGCCAGCGTCGTGATTCCATTAATAATGATTCCGAGGACCCGATTAAGCGAGTGTTTTCCTACGCGATGGCTTACCACTGTTGGCACGAGCAGAACCACAATCAAAGTCGGCAACAACCAAATCGGACCGACAATGAGACTGCGTGGCAGCGCCAGATAAATTGCGCAGATCGCCAAAAATGCGAGCAACGCCTGTCCGCGCGGCTCCGGTTTATCGATGCGCTCTGCTGAGCTGCTCATCATGTGGCTTATAGCTGGTTTTTCACGCCGTGCGAGCGGTCCCTTTCATCCGAACATCGCTCCCTCGCCGCAGCAGGCGTTCCAGACTATGGTCCCTGCATGGCAAAGCGGGTCTGCTACATCCACATTGGTCCGCACAAAACGGGCACAAGCTCGATCCAGTGGTTCCTTAAGGAGAACCGAGGCGAGTTGCTGAAGTATGGCTATCTCGTCCCCGAAAGTGAGGCCAATCACGGAGCGCACCACGCGCTCGCCCGGAAACTCTGCGGACAGGAACTGCGGGATCACGAACAGTCGGCGGCCGCGAACTTTGCCCGAGCACTCGAAAGGACTCCGTCCGAAGCGGTCATTGTCTCGTCGGAGGCCTTGGAAGGACTCTTAAGAAATCGCGACTATGCCAGGGCCTTCTTCACCCGGATCCGAGAACTGAACCTCGAACCGAAGCTCGTCTTGTTCCCGCGCAACCAGTCGCAACAGATTAATTCGCTCTATTCGAGCGTGGTCAAGCGCTTCTGCCGGTCTGAGCCGTTCGAGGCTTTCGTTCAAGAAGTGACTCAGCGTGCTAACGCCCGGTACTCGCCTTTGATCGAGTTGGCTGCCACCTATGATGCGGAATTGGTTGCCCGCCCATTCACCGGAGAAACCATCGCCCACGGGGTCATCCCAGAGTTTCTGCGAGCCATTGGTCTCGACCCGTCGCGGTTCCCAGATACGAATGTACGCCGTAACGAAGATGTCGGGCCATTTACCGTTAGCGTGGCCCGCCGTGTATCGCGCTCGATCGGCGCTGCTGGCAAGCAGCTCAAGTGGCTGCAAGCCGTGCGATGCAAAACCAAACTGGCTGCATATCTCGAGGAAAACAGCCTGGCAGATGCCGGATACTGCGGGCTGGCTACCGGCCTGGCACGGCACATAGAAAGACAATCGCGGTCAGACAATGATGCGTTTGCACAACGCGTCAGGAGCAGGCCGTGGGCCGATATTTTTGCCGCCGATATCGGCCAAGAATTTATGCCTAACGATTTCGACATATGCCGGCCGAACGAGTCCATTGAGGGCCGACTCGGGCTGGCTATTCGCGACATAACGGCAGTTGCGGAACATGTCCTGCTCGACCCCGCGCTTACCATCGAAGCTCCTTGGAATGACTTCCAGCGACGGGGTGGCTGGACTCCACACGCGTGGATCCGGGCTTTGCCGCTGACGCCTCCATAACAAATCTGGCGCGATTACGTTGGGTTATAACAAAAGTTCAAAGGCGTGCGATTAACCGTTTCCATCGGAACATCGCTCCCTCGCCGCAGTAGAAGTATCAGACTATAGTTCCCTATATGGCAAAGCGCGTCTGCTACGTCCACATTGGTCCGCACAAAACGGGCACGACTTCGATCCAGTGGTTCCTGAAGGAAAACCGAGCGGAGCTGCTGAAACATGGCTATTTCGTGCCGGAAAGCGGGACTAATCGCGGCGCGCACCACGCAATTGCCAGGAAGCTTTGCAGGCAACCAGTGTGGCGCCATCAGAAATTAGCGGCCGCTCACTTGTTTAGATTTATCATCGGACCGAGACCTCACGAATGACAGACTTATCACATTCCGTACGAGATTGGTTTCGAAGAACCCGGAGCGCTGGGCGACAGTTCTTCCGTGCCGCCTCCGTCGCTGTGGAAGAATACCGGATTCGGTATGACTTAACAGCCTGCATGAAATTCAAAAATGTTGCGCGATATTTGCCGGAATGGATTGAATTTCACCAGATCGTAGGTTTTCAACATTTTTACCTCTACAACAACAACAGTACTGACGACTACATTGAAGCACTTTCTCCATATTGCGATGAGGGAAGCGTCACGCTTTACGAATGGCCTCAAACGCCAGCCTTTCCAAAAGCTGATCAGCATTGTGTTGCACATCATGGAAACGAAGCCCGTTGGATAGCATTTTTAGATGATGATGAATTCCTCTTTCCGACCCGAGGCGAAAATGTTCGAAAGATTTTGAGCAGGTATGAGCCGTACCCTGCGTTAGCAGTGCATTGGTTCATGTTTGGATCGTCAGGGCATCGTCGCCGCCCCGAAGGACTCATCTTAGAAAATTACTTACTTCGCGCGAAGC
>QHOW01000010.1:8916-18613 GCA_003219435.1 Verrucomicrobiota bacterium
CACATCGCTGGCTCTACAAGAACGCTATTATCGCTGCTGATGAAAATGAACGACCAGTAGCGCACTCACGCGCTACTCCAGCAGCGGCAGCAATTCTTAGAATCAATCATTACTGGTCAAAGTCATTGGAAGACGGTCAGAACAAGGTCGCCCGCGGTGATGTAGATCGGGGGCCTTTCGATAATCGACGTTCCATGAAACAGTGGCACGAGTTCGATCGTGCAATGAACGAAATCGAAGATCGTGAAATTCTGCGGTTTGTGCCAGCGCTAAAACGGCGGCTACAAATGCGAGCATAGCTCCCACGCCATCCGCAAGAGGTTCTTTCGGAAAACACTCTGCATCTGGGCAAACGAGAATAACCTCATCGTCTTCCGGGGGCTAAAATAAGTGAGGAATCACATCCTGACGATTAGCAAAGCCAGTTGGAGTTGGGGCTGCGCCTCAGCGATGATTCCAACGGGCGAACGATCTGCATTGTTGATGCGCATCGCGACGACGGAGCGCGTTTCGTTGTGCGAGCGGATGAAAGCTAACCGCTTTTGTCGAACTTGAATCGGCGTGTTTCGACGCTGTTGCCCAGCTTCTAAATCTACCCATTTCCATACTTCACCATGCCGACCGAACTTAACGCGGCTCTTTTGAAGAATAACTTCCCCCTTCGCAAATCCCTTGGTGGACCAAATGCCATCCTCAGTGATCTGAACCTTCGTTCCGCGATGGGGCTCGCAATAAGGGGCGATCAACCTTAGCACGCCCAAAAACGCGTCTGTTAGCCCAGCTGTCTCACCAGTTGCCGCCTGGCAGGACTATCACGCCTGGATTGCGGTGAAACGGAAACCTCCAATCATTGAGGAAATCCTGGTCATGCGTCAAGTTAATGCGGTCGTCGCGCCACCCGAATGCAAAAACGTCCTCGTCCGACTTGCCTTCAACACCGACTTCGCCGACATACACAGCATTCCAGCCAACGCCCGAATTGAGTGGGCAGCTTCAACTCCGAGAGTTTCATCGCCGCTTTGCCCTTAAAGTCACGCTCAAAATCCGCAAACCATTCACGGGGAATGTCCTCGTCGATGCGTTTCCAACCCATACGAAAGCTGTATTGTTAGCAATGCAGCGCCAGCGCGGGATAGTCGCATTCTGCGTCTGCCCAATGACGCTCTCAATCGCCTCTCGAAAATAGGCCTCCTGATTGTGCGATGTGATTATGACGCTGACCCGAGCCACGGTTCAAAATTCGTAGCGGAACAGTTTGATTGTTCGATGAAATCGCTCCCCCACCAGACGCCGTGAAGCATCGTCGTAAAACATTGCATAGGCAGCCCGCGGGACGCGGTTCTCCGTTGTTAGGACGACCGGCTCAACACCGATTCTCTGACAGATCCGACGCCAATCGCTCTCCAGAGTTTCGTATCGTCCAACGAAATCGATGATCACTTTCTCATCCGCTTCGATCCAGTCGAGCAGATCGTTGCCGCGCCGCTCGTTGATCATTTTCGATCCAAACTCGGACTGTAAAAACTTCCCGAAACTTCCCATGTTCCTGATGCGCGTGCTCTGCTCCGCCAAAGAAGGATATCGACCGGCATAATTGAGCCACCAATGGTAGGAGGAGACCATTAAGTCCCACGGATTTCGGACGATGCTAAACTTGAAAGAGTTGTCCCAGATTGGACCCAGGATTCGGCGAACATCGATTGCTTTCGTATGCTTGTGATATCGTTTTTCGTCAATCGGAAGCGATAACCGCTCGTGCAAGGCCCCCAATGCTCGATGAATGCTCGTGCCGGCGCATTTCGGGATGTGGATGAATACATATCGGAGAGATGTTGAATAGCAGACAGGCCGGGGCATTCCCTTGTCAGTGACCATATCTAAAGTTTTGTTACGTCCATGTCTTGTGGCAATCCTTGGCGGCGGCTGCAAGCTTAAGAATGATACCGGCCAAATCAGTCTTGACCACAGAGGCAATCGAATCCGCAAAAGAGATGCTCGTTACGTCAGAAAAAACCGGATCGTCGCCCGCTTGCTCGGGCGTCCCGATCACGGTGCTGATTGCGTTTGGTCGCCGTACCACAAACTGCTGCGGAAACAACTTATCGCCCAGGAGTTTACGCCAAACGACTTCGAGATGTGCCGGCTGGACAAGGACACCGAGCGCCGACTCGGGCGGGCGATTCGCGAGATGACAGCAATTGTGGCGAAAATCCTGCTCGACCCGGCGTTTGCGGTCGAAGCCCCCTGGAACGATTTGCTGGCACGGGCGGGCTGGACTCCGCGAGCACAGATCCAAGAACCTTGCCGCTGAATGCGAAAAGTCCTGATCACACTTGCGATTCTCGTTCTCTTCATCGTCGCGGTATTGGCGATCTGGATTTTTGGCGGACGTCAGGTCTCACTGTTCATCGACCGTTTCGGAACGATTGAAATCGCTTCCACGCGAATTAACTCGATCGCTTATGAAGGCGGCGGAACAAGCGGCATTCTCATCGTCAACGATCTCCGGTTAAGTCTGAACGATATCAATCCAAAAATCGCTCTGAGCATCGGCTCGACCAAAGACGATCAATTTGCCCTGGCCAGCGGTGGCAAAGTTTTCGCCTTCGGCCCGCTTGGGTCCACAGCGGACACTGCCGCTGACCTCGCTGCTGTCCCGCAGGCCGGGGACGACGCCACCTTTGTCACGCGACACAGCGCCCTCAGCTGGCCAACGCCATTTGATTTCAATTTCATGACTGGTCAGTCGCCATCATGGAAACGACACATGTATTATCAGTTGCGTTGGAAGAAGCCTTCCGGCGCGACACTGGAAATGCTTTGGCGTTACGAACAATACTTCTATTCCAGCTGGGGAAGCGGATTTATGACTCGCGAAGGTTCAACCGGCCTGATCCGGGTGGATATTCAGCTTCGGAAACCCGCGGCCCCAAAATGACGAAGCACGAACGCCGAAAGAAGCCTGAATAGTCTAATGACGAAAGGATAAGGGGAGTTTTTTCGACATTCGGATTTTGTCATTCCTTCATGCTTCGTCATTCGCCAGCCGCGCCGTGGCCCCGGCGAAGGCGGGTCATTAATCATTGGGTCTGGCCTCTGCTATAACTTCCAATCCGAACAATTCCATCCCAGCATCTGTTCAAGCTTCGCGATGTCTTCCGCGAAGATTTCCTGAATGTGTTTTCGTTCCCGGTGCGTTATTGCGCGCTCGTAAGGAACGACGTTTCTGTCTTTGTTACGAAACCAGGTGAGCGGCTTCACACCCAGAAACCGAAAGATTTCATCTAACGTTTTCCGGTTTTTATCCCGGAAATTTTCGAACTTGATGATTTTCACCTGCTTCCTTGGAAAAAACTGAAACACGCGCTCGATTTGTGCCGCGTAAAGTCCTCTATCGACATAAGAATAGGCTCGAGATTGCAATGGCGCCGCTTCTTGCGCGCGTCGTTTTTCTTCTTTCACCGCGTCGAGAAAATCGAGCGGCTCACGTCCCTTGGAACGCTGCATATTCCAATGAGCAAATGCGCGGTCGACGGGATTTCGCAAAATAATGAGCAACTTGATTTTTGGATTGTATTCCCGAATCCGTTCCATGGCCGGCTTCCAATAAATGTAAATCGGTGTGCATTCCCCGGCGATGGTCGAGGACGATACCAGCGCAAAATGTCGATGCAGCAGCTCATAATCGATCGGTCGCGAATAAATCTCTTCGTCATCGAAAAAATGCATCTCCTGCTGGTCGCCCATCGTGATGTTCGAATGTTTGCTCAGGAAATAATAGAGCGCGGTCGAACCCGATTTTTGCGCGCCGGCCAGAATGAAATCCAGCCGATCAATTTTGCGACGCTTGGTTCGAAACATCCCCGCAATCTACATCGGGAGCTTTCAACGCATTGTAATTTCGTCTCCGATGCAGACATCATCGGCGGCAACATTCAGTCGCTCGTCCTCGACTGTATTTACACCGATAAAACAAGCGCGCGCCGTCTCGGTAGATTCCTCCGCGATCATTGAAGCGCTGCGCAAAGTTTACGACGCGAATGCGCTGGCAGACGAACTGGAAGGCGGAAAGAGATAGGGACGCCGCGCTGCGGCGTCCGGACAGCGCAGCGCGCTGTCCCCACCAATTCAGAGTTGTTTTAGCAGCATCTTCCAGCGCGTCCATGCGTCATCGCGCGCTTTTTTGTTGGCGTCACCAGCATTTGGTGACTCGCCTTCGCGCATGAAACCGTGCGTCGCGCCTTTGTAAATCACAGGCTCGTATTTCTTGCCGTGGGCTTTCATTAGCTCTTCAGCTTTCGGAATTGTCTCGTTCACACGCGCATCGTTCTCGGCGTAGAAGCCAAATACCGGACAAGAAATATTTGCGACCTTGGACGCTTCATCTGGCGCCGTCCCATAAAACGAATAAGCCGCTTTGAGTTTTGGATTTTCATTCGCATAAGCAAACGTCACTCCCCCGCCCCAGCAGAATCCGCACACGGCGAGTGCTCCATTGCATGCAGGAATTTTCAGCGCGTAGTCGGCCGTCGCATCGAGATCAGCCTTGACCTGCTCCTTCGACAACGCCGAGATCGCTTTGCGCGCACCGTCGACATCTTCAAACGTCTGACCGCTCAGCAGATCTGGGGCGATCGCGATGACGCCGTTCTCGGCCAGTTGATCGCAAACTCCCCTCACCCAATCGGTCAGGCCGAAGATTTCGTGAATGACGAGAACGACCGGTGTTTTGTCTTTGCGCTCGGGATAAACCACAAACGCTTTGATCGTGCGATCGCCCGATTTGAAATCGACCCATTCGCCGTGACGCGGCGATTTGAGCAGCCGTTCTTTCGCCCAAACCTGGGCATGCGCGTTACAAACAGGATCGCACATGAGTATCGCGAGCAGGATGACCGCAAGAAATCGTATCACCGCGCGCTGTTGTTTCATCCAATTAAGACGTCGATTTTGGCTTTTGATCAGGTCGTGGCTGCAGCACTTTTGCGAAACAACAGCGCATCGAGGCTCCAGCGGCCAGCACCGTAAAAGAAAATAAACAAAAATACCCAGCAATAAAGTACGGCTTTCTCGCCCCCATTCGCGATGGGGAAGGAACCATGCGGCGCGTGGACCATAAAATATGCGACTGCCATTGTGCCGCTCGATATGAACGCGGCCAGACGCGTAAGTAGACCAAGCGCAATCAGAAACCCGCCCACAAGGCAAATCCACCCACACAGCTGCAGGAGTGGCTTATCAGAACCAGGCATCCCACCAAACATGCCGAAGAGTAACTGGCCGCCGTGACTGGCGAAATTCAACCCAACGATCAATCGCATCAAACAATAGACCGGGTCTGCAAATCGATTAAGAGAATTCATGACCCGTCAGGCTGAACGATATCGATCTTGTGTGTCAAGCTTGTAGCCGCGGTCGTTGAGCGCGGGCCGGGCGTCACCGACCCCGGCTACAACTACGCGGCTTTCTTTGCAGGCTGTTTTTGTTTCGTGCGCGATTTGGCTGTCGACTTCTTCTTCGCGCCGGTTTGCTCCAGGCTCTTTTGCAGGACGAAAACCAGATCGATTACTTTGGTTGGCCTGGGGGCTTTCTTTGGCTTTTCTTCGATCTCTTTTCCGCCAGCTTCAACTTTCTCTTCGATTACTTCCATGAGCGCTTCGCGATAATCGTCGCGATATTTTTCCGGCTTCCACTTCGAGCTCATGCTGTCGATGAGTGATTTTGCCATATTCATCTCGCGCTTCCCCACCTCCACCTTTTTCGGGACGTGGAGTTCACTCGGATCGGCAAGTTCTTCGGCGAAATGCATCAGCTCAAGAACGAGCGCGCCGTCTTCCGGTTTAACGCCAGCGAGATATTGGCGCGTTTTGATTACAACCTTGGCGATCCCGACTTTCTTGTTCTCTTCGAGGGCATCACGCAAAAGAGCATAGGCTTTGTCCCCTCCTTTCTGCGGCTCCAAATAATAGGGCTTGTAGAAAAACATCGGGTCGATCTCCTCCTGATCGACGAAGTCCTGGATGTCCACCGTCTGCGTTGCTTCCAAATCGACCCGCTCGAAATCCTCATCTTTGAGCACGACGTATTTTCCTTTTTCGTATTCGTAACCTTTGACAATTTCCTCCCACGGAACTTCCTTGCCGTCCCTTTCGGCGACACGTTTGTAATTCACCGGGCTCAAGTCGCTTTTGCGTAACAAACGGAACTTAAGCTCCTCGCGCCGTGTGGCGGGATAAAGCGCGATGGGGATATTAACCAGGCCAAAACTGATGCTGCCTTTCCAGATTGCGCGCGCCATACGCAATTATTTCGCATGTCGCGGCTGTAGCGGCGGTCTACTTGTCCCGCCAATCGCTCGGCGTAGGCGGGTGACCGCTGACCCGGGAGCAGTGGTTGCCCATCGCCCGGGCGATCATCCTTCGTTATCTTTCGAAACTCGCTGACGCGGCTATGGCAGATGTCGATAATGCGGGACCGATAGGCGCCTCCGGCTGGCGATTTTGGAGTGCGGCGACACATCGCCGCTTTCAAAGCGCGGACATGTCCCCGCACTCCAAAGGCTCCTACGCAGCGAGTTCCAGTTCGTGACGGGAAATACCGCGCAACTCGAAAAGGCGGATCAAAGTTTCCTCGATCAAATTATTCGGACACGAGGCGCCAGCGGTGATTCCGATGACGGCGGGTCCGTGCGGCAGCCAAAAGTGTGAAACAACTTCGCGTTTCTCGTGCAAATTGTAATGCTTGATCTCGGTCGCGGAAACCAGTCGGGAAGCGTTAAGCACGAAATAGGTGGGCAGCTTTTCCTCACCCATCTCAGCGAGATGCGATGTGTTCGAGCTGTTGTAACCGCCGACAACAAGCAATAGATCCATTTTGACGTTGAGGAGCTCGCGCAACGCATCCTGGCGTTCCTGGGTTGCGCCGCAGATGGTGTCAAAGAACCGGAAATTTTTTTCAGCTAATTCAGGTCCATCCCGATCAATAATGGCGCGTTGAATTCTTCGCTGTACCTCTTCGGTTTCCCCGCGCAGCATGGTGGTTTGATTCGCGACGCCAACGGTCCGCAGATGCACGTCGGGATCGAACCCGAGCGAATGCGCTCCCTTAAACCTTTCGAGGAACGCCTGTTTGTCGCCGCCGTGCCGGATGTATTCGCAAACATAGTCGGTGTCCGCGAGGGTCAGGACGACGAGGTAATGACCCTTTCCGTCGCCGAGCGCGCGCGAGCTGGTCGCTTTCGTCTCTTCGTGTTCGGCTTTGCCGTGGATGATAGAGGTAGCCGATTCGCTTGCGTATTTACGAACGCGCTTCCAAACGCTCATTACGTCGCCACAGGTGGTGTCGACAACCTGGCAGCCGCGGTCCTTGATTTGCTGCTGAATAGACAATTCCGTTCCAAACGCCGGCACGATCACTACGTCTTCAGGTCCAAGGTCGGAAATGTCGGCTTCCTTGTTCTTGCCGGTAAGATTTTTTATGCCTAACGAGGCGATCTGATGATTGACCTCGGGGTTGTGAATGATTTCGCCGACAATAAAAAGGCGGCGATCTTTGAACACCTTGCGTGCGGCATAAGCGAGATCAATTGCGCGCTCGACCCCGTAGCAAAACCCGAACTGTTTCGCCAGCCGCACCGTGGTGTCGCCCACGGAGATGATTCCACCCGCCCGGCGCACTTTGTCGACAATGTCGCTGCGGTAGTGCGACTCCACCTGTTGCTGGACTGCCGCCATCACGTCCGGCGTGCGCAAATTAATTTTCTCCCGCGCCGTGGTGCTGCTGGAAATCAGATTCGTACTCATGAAATTGCGCGGCTCTTTCGCCGCGTGCTTTTACTGGAGCAGCGGTCCGTTCGGCTTTTCGAACGCAGCCTTAGTGATCATCAACCGCGGGTCGGGATCAGGCGCTTTGGAATCATCCACCCGCTGCACTTTCGGCCCAAGCGTTGCATCTTCCGGCTGCGAATTGGCGATATTCACTGGAGTGCCGATCCGTACCAGTGCGAAAAATTTCGGCGCGGCTTCGCCATGCAACCGGATACATCCATGGGTACGCGGGTACGGATGGACAAAGCCCTGGTGAAACCCATATGCTGGTGCGAATTCACACCAATATCCCATCGGATAACCGACATAGCGTCCCGGTCCGACCCCGGTAGAGGGGACAACGCGATTGCCCTGCACGCTAAACCCATACGAACCGGAGCGTTTCTGTTCTTGCTTTGCATAGATCGTGAAATTTCCTTTCGGGGTTGGCTTGCCCGGGATGCCGACTGAAATGGCAGCCGCCATTAAAGATCGGTCGCCTTCCATCACATAGACATTTTGCTTGGAAAGCGAAACTTTTACGCGCACCGCCGAAGGATCATGCGGCCGATAAGCCGTCACGTGATAAGGACCTCCAGTGGCCACCCGCCCTGTTTCGCAACCGGTGAGGAGTAACAGCGAACCGCCGGCAGCCAGTAAAATTAATCGCGAAACATGTCGCATAGATTGCATACTGGAAAAGATCGACGGCACTTTGTCAACCGTCACCAACTGCAATGCTATAGCCGTGTTCGCCGGGCAAAGTCTCTGCAACTTATTCAAACGAGGGGCTTTCGACACCGCTCGTTCCTTCAACAGAACTGCCTTGATCCCGCAGAAGGATCTCTTCGAAGCGCCGCGAGACGTGTGCGTAAAAAGGATAAGGCTGGTCGGCATTTGCGGGCCGGTAACGCCAATGTTTATACATCCATAGCCACGGGGCCGGGTTTCTTCGCACATAAGGCTCGAACGAATTCCAGCATGCTTGCGCGATCTGTTGATGCGTCATCCCGGCCGTGTTATCGATCTTTCGGTGGAAGGTCACCCGGTAACGGCCATCCGGCAGCGGGTCGCAGTGGGCGGGAATTATTGGTGCGCCGGTCCGTTCATGCAGCCAGGCGTGCGCGGAGGTTACGCTGGTCTTTAGTCTAAAACAATCGATGACGACTGTCCCCTTGCCTGGCGGCACGGTAAGATCGACAAGCAACGCGGTGCGCCCTTTTCGCTGGAGCACTTTGTAAAGCCGAACGAGCCCCCCTTTTCGGGGAATGAGTTCATGTCCGGATTGTTTGCGTAATTTATTGAAAATGGGATCGAGCAGCGAATTCTTAAACTCCTGTGAGAGGATTGTTCCTTTTAAATCGAGAAAGCCACCAGCGAGACTCAGCCATTCAAAATTGCTGTAGTGATAGCACGCGATGATCGCGCTGCGCGCGGCCCCGGCGCCGGGCGCGATTTCTTCAAGATTCTGAAACTCGATGAAACGGGACAGATTCTGCTGAGTGAGCCGGGGGCTCCACAGCAAATCGACCATGGTCCAGGCGAAATGTTGAAACGATTGACGGGCGATTCTGCGCCGCTTGTGGATCGGGAATTGATTGCCAAAGGCGACCTCGAGATTGTTCAAAGCGACTCTGTATCCATGCCGGTCGAAGATCGATATCACCGCACCCAGCATCTGTGCCACGTGGAAACACGCCCAACGCGGTAACAGCGGGATTAGTCTTACCGCAAGGAGAAGCCCGATCCACTCAAGATGATATCGGAGTCGTTTCCATCGCGAACGCATCTCCCATTGTAAACTCGGCCCCGCACAGAAGGCCAATGAGCAAAATTCATCAAGCGGGTTTCGCGACGTCGAAGCGTTGCGGCATTCCAACAATCAGACCGAT
>QHOW01000289.1 GCA_003219435.1 Verrucomicrobiota bacterium
GCCGGCATTATTAACAAACACGATCGGGCTTCCAATGAGAAGATAATCGGCAGCGTTGTTGGTACTCAAATCAGTGGCGCTTCCCTGGAATTGCAACGCGCTGGCGCAGGTCGCAGGAATTGTGCCGCCGAACGGCGGGCCGAAGTTGCCGTCCGCATCGTTGGCAGTGTTGCCGGTATTGGGACCGGTGTACGCCGCGCCGCCCCAACTCAAGCGCCAATAAACTGTGCCGCTATTGCTCTCCCAAGCGAGACTCCCCGCTGCGAAATAGCTGGCCGGGATAATATTGGCCATCGTGAAGTCGGGGACCGCGGCCGGTATGGTGTGGCCGGGAAAAGTCGTACTAGCAATCAGGACATGATCGCCAACCGCGCCGTTGGCGACATTGCTGACCGGATCAACGATGGTAATTGGGTTGAGTCCAGCGGCGTCGAACACGACGAGTTTACCCCCGCTGACAAAGTTTTGACCGGCTGCGCGCATGCGCAACTGGATGGCCTGCGCGGTCGTGTCGCCACTAACGCTGCCGATGACCTGTTCGATCTGCATCAGGTGAAACGTGGCATGGGCGGTGGGTTGTAAAGCAAGAACACCCAGGAGGGTGATTAAGCAGCAAGCGAATCTAGTATTCATGAATTGGACTCCTTTTTCCGTGAGACCGTGCTTCGGGGACAGGATCCGCGCCGGATTTGGAGTCAATTCGATCAGCAGAGCCGCCGATTGTCAATCGGAATGCGTTGGGTTGGTTGAGCGATAAAGTAACAGAGCTGTTACCAACAGCTGGATACGCGCGAAGAAAAGTAGCCGAGGCTTTGATCTAATTTTCTGCGGCCTTGATCTTTCTGTGGCCCATACCGGGTTTACTCCGCGTCGATCCACACTTCAGGAAAACGTGGACTCCTTCCCAGCGCTTTTTTGTTTTGTCAAAGAACACTACGCGGATTGGACAAATCGTCACTGATGTGGAGAATGAAGCGGCTCCAACACCGCGGCTGCTATTAATCCTCACTTGAATGCCTGTTATCGGAATCACCGGCGGAATTTCTACCGGCAAGTCAAGCTTTTGCCAATGTCTGCGCGAGATCGTTCCCGCTGCCAAATTTTTCGACGCCGACCAGGAGGCGCACCGGCTTGTCGATTGTGACTCAGAAGTTAAAAAAGAAATTCGTCGCGAGTTCGGAGCCGGAATTTTTTTGCCCGATGGAGAGTTGAATCGTGAACAGCTTCGCGCCATAGTATTTGGCAGCGCGACTAGAAGACGCGCGCTCGAACAGATTCTCCATCCGCAGATTCGCCGCCAATGGAGCGCGGAAGCGGAAAGGCATCGCAACTCTCCCGATTTTTTCTTCGCTGATATTCCACTTCTTTATGAAACTGGTGGTGAAACGTTGTGCGAGCGAGTCGTGGTGGTCGCCTGTTCTTACCCAACTCAATTACGCTGGCTGATGGAGCGCATGCCACTCAAACCCGCTGCGGCTGAACAAATGATCGGTTCACAAATGTCACTCGCTGAAAAAATCCGGCGTGCGGACTACGTTGTATGGAATAATGGCTCTCGTGCGGCGCTCGTCGCGCAGGCGCGCTTTCTCGTTGCGCTCTGGCAACAGGAACCATGGACGAAAAGCTAGAAACCTCAGCCTCATTGGGAGCAGACACTGTAGAGGCGAACGTTGGCCGCGGCCCGCGGTCAGCGCCCCCGGCTACAATTCCCTCACTCGACTTGAACGAGTTGCAAGAGCTTCCCGGTAAAAAGCTGGAAGCATTGGCGCGCAATTTGGATCTGCATTTGCATCCGGCGCGGTCACTTCATCAGCACGTCCTCGATATCATCCGCGCTGGATTATCGATGGCGGCAACAGTCACGGCGGAGGGTTTTCTCGATCAGGTAAGCGATTCGTTCGCGATGCTGCGCTGGCCGGAACTAAACTTTTTGCCGGTTCCTGAAGATGTCTGCGTTCCGCGTGCAGTGATCGAGCAATATCACCTGCGGCCAGGCCAAAAGATTGCCGGAACGATACGGCTTCCGGGTGATCGCGAGAAATTTCTCACGCTTGAAAAGCTCGTAACGATCGAGGGCCAGCCAGCGGAGCAATGGGTGGAGCCGACAGACTTCGACAAACTAACGCCGCAATTTCCGCAGGGCCGAATCATGCTGGAAAATCCAAGGACAAATTCGATCAGCGCGCGGGCGGTTGATCTGCTGGCGCCGCTCGGGCGAGGACAGCGCGGTCTCATCGTGGCGCCGCCGCGAGTAGGCAAGACAATTTTGCTAAAGGAAATTGCAAAAGCGATTCGGGTAAATCATCCGGAGATCGTTCTCATTCTGCTGTTAGTGGATG
>QHOW01000290.1 GCA_003219435.1 Verrucomicrobiota bacterium
CTTCAGGGCGCCTTCGCCAAATTCCGGCAGATCGCTCAAGCTCGGCAGCACAATATCGGAGGACACGCCGTGAAGCTGTGTCGAACCACCAGCGACGCGATAGAATTTCTGGATGGTCAACTTCAATGCCCCATCTTCGTCTGAGGCGCTGCCAAGGAGCGACGCAAACCGGCCAATAGGGAGAATCGTCTGCACGGTACCTTTGCCGAACGTGTTCTTGTCGCCGGCAATCACAGCGCGTCCGTAGTCCTGAAGAGCAGCGGCAAAAATTTCGCTCGCCGACGCGCTTTGCCGGCTGATCAAAACCACCATAGGTCCGGAATAAGCGATGCCCGGGTCCGGATTGGACGAGACCCTGATGCTTCCATTGTAGTCTTTTGTCTGGACGATCGGGCCTGACTTCAGGAATAGACCGGTCAGGGAGAGCGCTTCCTCCAATGAGCCGCCGCCATTTCGCCGAAGATCGACAACCAGGCCGGCGATGTTTTCTTTCTTAAGCCGTTTGAGCAGCGCCAATACATCTCGAGTCGTGCTCTTCTGGTGCTTGTCCATGTCTGCATAGAAGGAAGGAAGCGTAAGCCAGCCGAGCTTTATCGGATCACCGTTCTCATCTTTTCTAATGATGATGTCCGCCCGCGCTTCTTGATCTTTCAACTTAATTTCGTCGCGCACCAGCTCGACGTTCTTCCGGTGGGAGGGATCGGTGACGTCCGCAGGAATCACGAGGAGGCGCACACGAGTGCCTTTTTTTCCGCGAATCATCTCGACGACTTTGTCGAGCCGCATCTCGCGAACATCGACAAACTCATTCTGACCCTGGGCCACGGCGGTTATTCGGTCGCCCACTTTCAGCCGTCCATCCACCTGCGCCGGGCCGCCGGGAACAAGGTTCTCTATTTTTGCGTAGCCATCCTCCGAGCGAAGCATGGCGCCGATGCCCACGAGCGACAGGCCCATGTTAATGCTGAAGTTCTTCATGTCGGCCTTGCTCAGATACTCCGAGTGCGGGTCGTAGGTCTGGGCCAGCGAGTCGAGAAAAAGCTTCATTTGCTCGTTCTTGTCCTGCTCGTGGACGTTGCGGGCGAGCCGATCATAACGGCGCCCAACCAGTTGCGGCGGGGGCTCGATCGGATGTTCGCTCAATCGTTCCTGCAATAGCTCGTTCGCAATCCGGCCACGCCAGAGTTGATCGGCTTCCGCCTCATCTTTCGGCCATGGCGATTTTTGACGGCTAAGCTCAATGCTTGTGTCGCTCTTGAAGTCGATCGGTTGCTTCAAGAGCTCCTTAATTTTAGCGACACGGTCGTCAACGCGTTTGGTGTACAGACCGTAAATTTCGTAAGCAGGCTTCAGCGTGCCGAGAAGAACGTCGCCTGCGATGGAGTTGCCGTATTTCGCATTGAGCTCATCGACATCTTTTTGGGTAAAAAACAGGTGGCTGAAATCGAGCATCTCCAGGTATGTCTGAAGGAATTTTTTTGAGACATCCTCATTCAGTCTCTGCCGCGTGTAATGACCTTCCTCCAAAAGCCGGCCCACCGACATGGCAATCGTTTCCCTTGATGCCGCCACGGCCGGCGGAGCCGTGATGGCGGATACCAAAAGGACGGCGCAAAAGGCCAGTGATCGCTGGAGAGGTGACTTCATGGGTAAAAAAGAGGTTTCCCACCTTCGCAGGTTTCAGCATGAAGCGCAAGATGATGAAATGAGATCGACATGTGAGAGATGAGACAATCGGCAAAGGGGAACATTCAAATATTCGCAAGTACTCCCGCCTTCAGTTGTAGTGAAGCCCGGTTACAATGAAAACGCGCTATGACTTGCGAAACGTTTTGCGGCGGCATTTTTGAGACGAATTGCTATCTGGTTAAAGCCCCGGAGGGCTGGATTCTTTTCGACGCCCCCGACGGAGCGTGCGATTGGCTGATTTCCCGGAATGTTAATCCAAAGCTTTTGCTCCTTACGCACGGCCATTTCGATCACATCCCGGACGTAGCCAAGATCAAACACCGCTTTGGATGCCAAATCGGTTGTCACCCTTTAACCGCGCCGATGATTTCCGATCCGGAATTTTTTCGCGGCTTTGAATTTCAACTGGAAATCGAGCCGGTCGAGCCCGACTTCTTCGTCGAAGAGACGCTCGCGCGAAGATTTCTCGGCTTGGAACTGCAGGTGCTGGAAGTGCCGGGACATTGTCCCGGCAGCCTTTGTTTTTTTTCGCGCCAAAACCAATTGCTCATTGGCGGCGATGTCCTTTTCGCCGGGAGCGTGGGCCGCGGAGATTTGCCCGGCGGCGATATCGATCTGTTGCTCGAGGGAATCAGGAAAAAGTTGTTCCCGCTAGGCGACGATGTGACGGTGTTGGCCGGGCATGGTCCACCGACAAAAATCGGCACCGAACGGCGGACGAATCCGTTCGTTCGCTAAAC
>QHOW01000011.1 GCA_003219435.1 Verrucomicrobiota bacterium
ACTAAATTAGTGCACGCCTTGACCAGGGCAGCCTCGTCCTGTTAAGCCGATGCAATGAAACGGCTCGTTTGGCTCGACATCTCAAAAGGGCTGGCGATTCTCTTTGTCGCTTACTTTCATTTTTTCAGGACTTACTTCGAGCACGGCACACTTCCGCCGGCCGACTGGAGTGGACTCGCCGCCGGCGCGCTGACCATCGCGAGATTGGTTTGGCTCAAAGTATCGGGGCTCGGTTTCCATGCCGTCGGCGTTTTCATCATCCTCAGCGGTTGGACGCTGATGCAATCGACGGTGCGCCGAGCCGAATCGGGCGCGGTCGCCTGGGGAGGGTGGTATCGCGCGCGATTTCTGCGGCTTTATCCGATGTACTGGGTCGCGCACCTGGTTTATCTCCTGTCGCCTTTCGTCGCGCGTCTCGAACCGGTGGACAGCCGCATCGTGCTAAGCCTGCTCGGTCTGCGTTTTATCGATATTCAGATGAACTTCATGTACCTCAACGCGGCGTGGTGGTACTTTTCCATGCTGATCCAGTTTTATCTGATCTTTCCCCTGCTCTTTTGGGCGGCGCGCCGTCTTGGACCGTGGCGCTTTTTGGTAATCGCGTGTACCGCCGGATTTTTTGCGCGCTACGTATTGCTCGTGCTTTGGCCACAAAACGGATTGTGGGTGCTTGGCGGCTTCGCGATCTGTCGTTTGCCAGAATTCGCAGTCGGAATGTCACTGGCAGTCTGGCACTCCCGATCGAGCGAACGCATGGAACGGTTTCTTCTTCGCGGCTCGGGATTCGTCGTTGGCCTGCTCTTGTATCCCGCCGCGCTGCAATTTTACCATGGCGCCACTCCTTACGTCTTCGTCGACTTCGCCACCGGCACATGTTGCATGCTGGAGATCGTTGGCATCGCCGGATTCATTTCGCTATTCAACGGACCAGTCAAACTGTTCGGTCTCGTCGGACTCTATTCGTATGGCCTCTATCTCATTCACCAACCCTATGTCATCTGGTTGGGACTCCGCATTCGCGAACAACCGATCTGGATGTTTTTACTGATTGCGGTCGCAACGCTAGCCGTGCTCAGTGCGTGGGGAATGCTTTTGGAAAAAGCGACTAACACTCTGGTGAACAAACTGGTTTCCGCCAGGAAACCAGCGCGTTTTGGGTAGCGCGTGCGTCTCGCGTGCTGGTTTCGGCGTCGCGCCGAAACGAACTTTCCAGACATTGCGATTCTAATTCTCAGTTGCAGGCAACCAGAGAAGGTTCGCGATGGCGAGGATACCATCGCCAACACGCGGGACGCGTGCGCTACCCAATCATCCGCGCATCCAGCCGATGCTACGTGAATGCCGGCAGATGACTCCCGCGCTCTCGTGGCGGCTGCCCGATCTTACGCCGCAGGAGCTGATTCACGCGTTCCCGAACTTCTCATATCAAGTAATGAACTACACCGGCAAAGGCTTTGTCTGTATCGGCGATGCACATCGCTTCACCGATCCGATCTTTGCCTACGGCATTTTTTTCGGGATCCAGGAAGGCGAGTTCGCCGTCGACGTGATCGTGCGACTCCTCTCGGGAGAAATTCGCACCAACGGCAATCCTTTTGCCGACTTCGAGAACTTTTGCGATCAAGGCAACGATGTCGTCGAGGATGTGATCGGCGTCCTTTGGGAATTTCCTCTCGCCTTCCAGCGGATCTTCACCTGGCGCGATCGCGTGGAAGAGACAGCCCTCATCTCTCTCGGCGCCTGAGATTCTTTCTTTGGGAGCTTCGAATCTAATATTCCGCAAAGGCATCGTCAGGATAACAGTATAGCCAGCGCTCGCCCGGCTGAGCAGAGGCGATGACCGGATGCCCGCTGGCATCCGAATGTTTGCTGGCGTGCCGATTTGGGGAGCTGTCGCAGCAGAGCGTGACGCCGCACTCCTGGCACGTGCGAAGATGGACCCAATGGTCGCCGATTTTCACGCACTCTTCGCATTCCTGACGCTGCGGATGTTTTACCGACCCAATCGTTTTGAGATGTGAGCAGGCTGCCATTGTGTCAAGTCCGATTAGCTGAGGCGGCGAGGGCCTCCTGCACGCCAGCGATGGCCATGCCGCCTTCGCCAACAGCGGCAGCACAACGTTTAACCGAACCAGACCGAACATCGCCGGCAGCAAAAATGTTCGGAAGACTGGTCTCAAGCGGACTCGGTTGGCGTTTGTTCTCTTTCCACGCCGGCGCGCTCGCCACAAGCAATCCGGTTTTGATGAATCCTTTTTCGTCGCGCTCGATCTCGATCGGCAGCCATTCGGTGCATGGAACGGCGCCGATCATCGAGAAAATCGCGGGGGTTCGAACAACGCGCCGCTCGCCCGTCCTGGTATTTTCCAGCTCCGCTTCTTCGAGCATTTTGTTCCCTGACATTTTTCGAATCTGCGTGTGATAAAGAATCTCGATGTTGTCTTTCGTTTCGACTCGACGCGACAGGTAGCTCGACATTTTAGAAAGATCGTCGCCGCGGATAACGAGCAAGACTTTGGCTGCGCCATCGGAAAGGAACATCGCGGCCTGGCCAGCCGAATTGCCGCTGCCTGCGACGATGACAGTTTCCCCGCGACAAATCTGACCTTCCAACGCAGTCGCAGCATAGTAAACGCCCATGTTCTCAAATTGTTCCCGCCCCTCCGCGTCCAGCCGGCGGTAATCCGCGCCCGTCGCGATCAAGACGCATTTTGCGCGGAGCACAGCCCCACAACCTTCCACTTGCAGACAGGCACGATATTCGTCCGCGCCGTTGTAATTAAGCGAGAGCGCTTGCGCCGGCGTGGAAAATTTCGCACCGAACCGATACGCCTGAAGCTGCGCGAGCCAGGTTAAATCGCCGCCGCTGATTCCGGTTGGGAAACCAAAAAAGTTTTCGATCAAAGAGGAGGAACCCGCCTGACCGCCAGGAGCGTAACTTTCCAGAACGACGGTGTGCAATCCTTCGGAGGCGGCGTAAACTGCGGCGGCAAGGCCGGCCGGACCTGCACCGACAATGGCAAGGTCGGCCTTAATTTCGCTTTCGTTCTCAAACGCGAGTGGACGAAGCAAACCGGCCACTTGCGCGACTTCGCGCAATGATGGTCGCCGCAAAGGAGCGCCAGCCGCCGTGATCAGTGCAGGCAAATCGCGACTGGTTAAATGCAGACGTTTGCTCAGTGCCTGCCCCTGTTCGCTCTCAAATTCGATGAGCCGATGTGGGATATGATTTTTGTCGAGGAAATCATCGAGGTGATGTCCTTCGCGTGCGCCGCTTGCCGTGAGAACGCGCAACCCGGCAAATTCCCGATCGCGGCGAAGCCGGCGCCGACGCATGATCAAAGCGTTTACGATCGTCGAGCTCACACCAGGCAATTCGGCGAAGGCGCGCCGGAGTTCAGCCGCGGGTACGTGAAGTATCTCAGATTCCGGTGAGGTCACGCGCACACTGGCCAAAGCCGATGTGCCCTGCAACATGGCGACATCGCCGACGAAGTCGCGCTCGCGCGCGGTGGCGAGGACCTGTTCTGTGCCATCGCGCGATTCGAAAGCTTCGATCTCGCCACGCAAAACAATTGTGAGGCCAAGATCGCGCTGCCCGGCCTTGAAAATGAATTCGCCACGCGACAGGACGCGTCGCTCTCCCAGTGGCTCAAGAAGAGAAAGCTGGTGATCGTCCAGTTTCGGAAAAGCGATACTTTCGGTGTCGCGATAGAACTGTTCGTCTTCTTGCTCGTCGGGTGTCACTTCCGCACCTTACGCGCAGGGACCGCCCGATCAAAATGCAACATTTTGGTAGCGGACGTGTGTGAAGAACCACGACATATTTTCGTCAGCCATATTTTTAGGGTCGTCGATTAGAGCGAAGAAAACGCTCGGAAGTTGACACTGGCGTGTAAGACTTGTGCCTATGCGCACGATATCTTGTTTGATCGCGGTACTCATTAGCGTGGGCTCGATTTATGCGGAACCGCCGATCGATTCGCGCACCGCCAAGATCGACAATGTGGATCTGCATTATCTGACTGCGGGTCATGGGCCAGCGGTGATTCTGTTACACGGCTTCGCGGAAACTTCGCGGATGTGGCGACCGATCATTCCTTTGCTGGCGGAAAAGTTCACTGTTATCGCACCGGACCTGCCTGGCATCGGCGACTCCTCGATTCCACCGGACAAGATCGACATGTTGAGTGCCGCAAATCGCATTCATGCCCTCGTCCGCTCGCTGGGTGTAGAGAAGGCGCGCGTTGTCGGACACGACATCGGTCTGATGGTCGCTTACGCGTATGCCACGCAGTTTCCGGCGGAGACGGAGAAGCTCGTGGTGATGGATGCATTTCTTCCCGGTGTGCCGGGATGGGAGGCGATTTACAACGCTCCTAATGTCTGGCATTTTCGTTTCAATGGCGAATATCCGGAAGCATTGGTGAAAGGACGGGAGCGGATTTACTTCGAATATTTCTGGAATGTTTTCGCCGCCGACAAAACGCGCTCGATTCCAGAAGCGGATCGCAAAACTTATACCGAAGCGTATTCGCAACCGGGACGAATGCGCGCAGCATGGGCCTATTTCGCGTCGTGGCCGCAACTCGCCAAAGATTTTTCGCAGCTTTCGCAAACGAAACTTACGATGCCGGTCCTATCGATCGGCGGTGAGAAATCGTTAGGAAACGAGCTCGCGGCGCAAATGAAGCTCGTTGCTGATAACGTTACAGTTGTCGTGCTGCCAAACACCGGTCATTGGATTCTCGAGGAACGACCAAAAGAAACGACCGACGCACTCGTTAAATTTTTCTAGTCTTTGCCGGAATTGGGGCTGCGATTTAGAGGTAATCATGATGAAACGCGCGCGCAGTGAAGTTTCAATTCGTTCCGGCCAAGTCGAGTTCGTCAAGGTCAATACCGATGCTTGGAAATGGCGCGACGTTTATCGCTGGCTGCTGGGATTGCGCTGGCCGCAGTTTGCCGCGTTTGTCGCTAGTCTTTACGTCGGGCTAAACGTTTTTTTCGCCGCCCTTTACAGTCTCCAGCAAAACAGTATCGCCGGCAGCCCTGGTGGGCATTGGTTTTTTGATTGCTTCTTTTTCAGCGTGCAAACCCTGGCCACCGTCGGCTATGGCCATATGTATCCGCAAACGCTTTATGGTCACGTCGTCAGCACCGTTGAAATCATGACCGGAATATTTTTGCTCGCGGTGATGACCGGCCTGATTTTCGTTCGTTTCTCGCGACCAATCGCTCGCGTCGTCTTTAGCAAATCAATCGTGATCGCGCCATTAAATGGAGAGCCGACGCTGATGGTCCGGATTGGCAACGAGAACCATCACAGCATGGTGGAAGCGGAATTTCGGATCATGTTTTCGCGCGATGAACCGTTGCTCGAAGGTGGAGACTTCAGATACTTTTATCATCTGAAACTGCAATTCGATCGGCTTACGATCTTCCCGGCGGCATTAACTTTGCGGCATACAATCGATGAGAAAAGTCCGCTCTTCGGCGTAACTTCTGAATCGCTCCAGGCCAGCCGCGTCCTCTTTTTTGTATCTGTTGTTGGAATCGATCCGGTTATCGCTGCCGCTGTCCAAACGCAAAAGGATTATACCTGGCGTGACATCCAATTCGGCAAACGATTCGTCGAAATTTATACTGATCATGGAGGTGGCCGGCTTACGGTCGATTATGGCCGTATTCATGAAACCGAGCCCGCTGATTTATTAGACGTTCGGCAAGCAGCAGTTCGCCCGACTGGTCACCGGCCGCCCGCGAATTCGGCGACTGGAAATTGACGAACTGACTGTTCGTCGCCAGCACTAATCCTAGAGCCTATCCGACAAATCGTAACACAGCCTTCCAGGCTGTTCGTCCCCGCGAGCATCTTGCCCGCGGATGCCGATGGTGGCAGGCTGGGAGCCTGCCCAACGCACAGGCAAGAAAGCCTGTGCTACGCTCGCATCCATTTGTCGGATGGGCTCTACGAAGATTGCCGGAGCGTCGCGTTGCGATGTCGACGATTGGGCTTAACCGTATCTCGACAAACCGCAGCCGTTGGTGAAAGTTCGAGGTCCCATGCCTGAGAAAGTTGTCTTCGCGTGACGCGCCTGCGATCCTCTCTTGGCTGGATTTGCGCGGCGGTTGACCTGGCACTCTTCGAAGTGTTGCTCGCTCGCGGCGTGTTCTTTGGTGTCGCGCACGTCGCGAGTTTCGCGATCGCAACGCTCGCCGGACTTGCGCTGATGCGCGGCTCGCTGATGGACCGTGCATTCATGGGGATTACAGCGGCTGCGGCATTGCTGCTGCGGGGTGGGGTGCTCGCCATGTTCGTCAAAACCTTTCACGTGCCTACCGCGTGGGCGATTCTTCCGGCGATTGCTGTATCCGCTGCGGCGATCAAATGTGGCGCTTTTCTGGAAAACGTTTCGGCCGAAAATCGCTGGCGCACTCTCGCTCTGGCCGGTGCTGCTTATCTGGCGCTGCTGCGATTGGTTTATCTCGGGCAGGCCGAGCTTTTCCCGGAGGAAGCGTATTACTGGAACTATGCAAAGCACATGGACTTCGGCTATCTCGACCACCCTCCGATGGTCGCGTGGCTGATTGGTGCGGGGACGTGGCTTTTTGGCAACAACGAATTCGGCGTCCGCATCGGCGCGTGGCTCTGCTGGCTCGTCGTCGCCTTTTTTACGTTTCGGATCACGCGGAACTTGCTCGATGAGACGACGGCTTGGTGCGCCCTTTTACTCGTCAGTGCGCTGCCGTTTTTCTTCGGGGTCGCATTCATTATCGCGCCGGATTCGCCGCTCACGGCGTGCTGGGCGGCGGCGCTTTTTTTCCTCGAACGCGCTCTCGTTGCGCAACAACGCAGCGCGTGGCTCGGCGTTGGGATCGCCATGGGGCTTGGAATGCTTTCGAAATATTCCATCGGACTAGTCGGGCTCGCCGCGGGACTTTTTCTTCTCGTCGATGCATCGTCTCGCCGATGGTTTTTGCGATGGGAACCGTACGCGGCGACGCTGCTCGCGTTCGCTTTATTCTCGCCGGTGATTCTGTGGAACGCTCAGCACGATTGGGCGTCCTTCTCCTACCAGGGGGTGCGACGCATGGGCGCCGACCCGCGATTCTCAACGGGCGAGTTGATCCTTTCCATCGTTTCCGTACTCACGCCGACGGGACTCGCTGGTTTGCTGATCTTTGCACTCCTGAAAAATGCCGATACTGCGATACGTGCGCGACAAATCCTTTTCATGAAAGTCTTTACGGCGGCCCCGTTCGCAGTGTTTGCCTTTTTCAGCCTGCGCCATGCGATCAAGCTATGGTGGACGGGGCCGATCTGGCTGGCGGCGCTTCCAGCGCTTGCGCTTGGCCTTTGGCAGTTTCGTCAACGCGCGAGCGATCGATGGGTACGCGCCTTGTGGCTGCCGACCGTGATGACTTGCGCGCTGGCGTATGGAGTTTTTTTCCACTACCTCGCGCTGGGGCTGCCCGGCATCGGCTACAGTACTCAAATGAATCTGCTCCCGGTCGGCTGGCGCGAACTCGCGCGGCAGGTGGATTTGGTTGAGGAGGGTGTCGAGGACGAAATGAAAATGGAGCCCCTCGTCGTCGGCATGGATCGCAATTTCATTTCGAGCGAAATGGCGTTTTACGACAAGGACAAGCCCCGCGGATTTCTGGATACCGCAGGGATCAATCTCTTCGGAAAGAAGGCCCTCATGTACGAGTTCTGGTTTCCAGCCAAAGAGCAGATTGGGAAGGCGATCGTGCTTGTTGGATTCAGTGAAAACGATCTTACCCGCAGGGCATTGGCTAGACATAGCGAACGACTTGGGCCGGTGGTGCGGGGGGATCTCGCCCGTGATGGCAAGTTCATCCGGCACTACTTCTATCGCGTCGCGTACGGTTACGATTCAGAGCGAAAGAGCGATGATCGCGAAAAGAGCGACAGCCAGGATTAGAATGGGTGGATCGGGCAACTTACCCAACTCGCTCGGCAACGTGCCGAGCGGAACGATATCGGACGCGCCAACCAAGAACCTCTCCGTCAGCCGGCAGATCGCCTGCTGCGTCGGGCGAGTCGTCCGATCCCACTAATACTGATTCCCACTCGGAGCGCTTGAAGCGTCGTCTTCGAACTGAATCGCTTCCTACCTCGCAGGCTGAAGTCTTTGCATGATGACTTCCGCAAACTTCTGGGCCACCGGGATGGGGCGCATGTAGATAATGATGTGATCGATCTTGCCATCGTTGTTCAGGTGCACCTGATCGATCGCCTGAAGCTTCTGGCTCTCAAGCTCGCCCTCAAAGCAAAGAAAGAACCAATTGTTCCCTGCATCAGCCGTTAAATCGCATCTTATTCCAGGAGCAGTTTTAGCCACCTGACTCAGGATATAAGATGCTGTGCTCGCTGGATGATCGACGCTTGGTCCTGCTGGGACCTCGACGCGGACTTGAGAAGCGAAAACCTCTTTCAATAAATTTTCGTCCGAATTCTCAATAGCCATTTTATAATTTTCGATGACCTTCATTTTCTTCTTTGTGTGGGTTTGATCTTGTTTTCTTTTCAAATTTGAAATGTCCGTAGCCGTTACTTGATCGATCCTGGGGTCTTCCGGAGTGTCTTCAGTACGCCTCCCCACGCGATAAGCTCGTCGAGCATCGCGTTGACCGATTCTTCTTTGTATGACTCCGGTTTGAAGACGCTGAAGTTTTCGAAATCGGTATACATGGAGAGCAAAACCTGGTTGCGCACGGTGGCCATTCGTACCTCGGTCAAATTCAGACGCAACTGCTCGACCGCGCGCGCTCCGCTGGCGCCGCCGTAGCTAACAAAGCCAGCGGCCTTGTTGTTCCACTCGGCAAACAGAAAATCGATCGCGTTTTTGAGCGCCGGAGGTTCCATGGTTGTACTCGGGCGTGACGAAAACGTAGGCATCGAAAGCGGCAATCTTGGAGGCCCACCTTTTGGTGTGAGGCTTGCTGTATTGCCCCATTATTGGCGGTACCGGCTCGTCCAGAAGCGGCAGATTGAAATCTTTGATGTCCACGAGTTCGAACTCGGCGTCGCTGCGCTTTTTCGCGACTTCATAGACCCACTTCGCTACCGCCTCGCCATTTCGACCCGGGCGCGTGCTTCCGAGAATGATTGCAATCTTCATCATAATGTTTTCCTGAGTTGGTGGTTACCGCTCGAAGGCACCTAACTGGCGAAGACCGCTCATCCAATCCTCGGTGTGCCACGTCCGAATAATTTTCCCGTCCTTGAATTCGTGTATGTCGACAACCTGAATGTCCATTTTGCGGTTCTTAGACGGAAAACCCAAGAACGGCTCGCTCTGGGTGCCAGCCATTCTGGCGCGGACGACCACCTTTTTCCCGTCCTGGAGAATCTCCTCGATGGTTAGTTTCAGATCAGGGAAAGTCGTCGTCAGCTGCGTGAGAAGCGGCTTCACACCGGCAGGGCCCGGCGGTGTGCCGGGAGCCCCGGGAATATCAACCCAGTCGTCGTCCAGGATTTGCTCGAGGAGCGCTGGATCTTTCTTGGTAAACGCTTCGTACCAAAGCGTGACGGTTTTTTTGTAAGTATTCATATCTTCGTTCTTGCTGGTGTTGTTGT
>QHOW01000012.1 GCA_003219435.1 Verrucomicrobiota bacterium
GGTTTCGATCAGTTCTTTCTCTTTCTCCTTGAGCGTCTCATCAGGAACGCCGCGTTCGCGGTTCCGTTGCACCAGCTCTCCTAAGACGCGTCGCGTTTCGTTTTTCAGCAAGGCGGGCGGCAGTTCAAAACTGACGTGCTCATGTAAATACTTCACGATCTGCACCTCCTTTGCACGCTCGACCCCGTGCTCTTTTTCGTGCTCGAGATCGTGTTCTATCATTTGGCGAAGATCGCTCAGCGTCTTTCCGGGAATCAGCTTGTTTGCCAGCGCATCATCGAGGGCGGGGAGAACTTTTTCCCTGATCTCCTGCAAAGTGACCGCGTAGTTCGCCTCTTTGGCCGCGAGTTCTTTGACCGGAAAATCCGCCGGAAACACAATTGTGATCTGTCGCGTTTCGCCGCGTTTTTGTCCGACAAGTTGCTCGCAGAACGTCGGAAGGAAATTGCCGGGAGCGAGATGCAGCCAGAATTTTTTGCCGCCGTGCAGATTCTTGCTCGCATGGGGGGCAATTTCGCTGATCGGCTTGCTGTCGATTAAACCTTCAAAGTCGATCACCGCAAAGTCTCCCATTTGCAATTCACGCTCCGGGACCTCGACAAAATCAGCAGCTTGATCGCACAAACGCTCCAGCGCGGCATCGATCTCCGCATCGGACACTTTCGTATCGGGCAACTGGACTGAGATATTCTTGTATTCCGGAAGCTCGAAATCTGGCGCGGTCACCACCGTCGCGCGAAAGCGCATCGACTTGTCCTCGCCGAGCTGCACGTCTTCGATGTTGGCCAATGAGGCCACGCGCAACTGCTGTTGTTCGATGGCTTCGTGATAGCTTTTCGAAACGAGTTTTTTGGTAAGCTCTTCCTGGATTTGCTTGCGAAATCTTTTTTCAATGACCGTGCGCGGCGCCTTCCCGGGGCGGTAACCTGGAATTTTCGCAAGGCGCGCGAAGCTGTTCGCGATGGAGTCCCATTCCTTGGAGACCTCTTCCGGCGGCAACTCGATCTGCAGCGTGGAAACAGACCCGGGCTGCGTTTCAACCTCGACTTTCATGAATGGCCTTACTGTAGCGGCGCTCTGTGAGCGTCGCATTAAGTTTCATTTGTCCCGCGACAGGACAGACCGGCCTCGCACGTAAACGGAATGGATTTTCGAGAAACCAAACCAATACGCGATCTCGCGATAATCTTCGCAGTCGAAGATCGAAAAGTTGGCAAGCTTCCCCTGTTCGAGTGAACCAATCTTGTCGCCGCGATCGAGACTGTAGGCTGCATTGATAGTCGATGCCGCGATCGCTTCCGCCGGCGACATTTTCATTTGTGTGCAAGCGAGCGAGAGCATCATTGGCATCGACGGACTTGGGGATGATCCGGGATTAAAATCCGTCGCGATGACGACGGCCAGCCCGGCCTCGATCATTTCGCGCGCGCGAGGATAGCAAGTCGATCCAAGTGCATACACAGACCCGGGCAGCAAAACTGGCTGCACGCCTGAGGCTTTCATTGCCGCAAACCCATCCTCGTCAGTTTTTTCCAAATGATCCGCCGTAGTCGCTTCCAATTCCGCGGCCAATTGAGCGGCCCCGGAATTGGTGAGTTGATCGGCATGAATGCGCAGTTTGAGTCCAAGCCTTTTGGCAACGGCCAAAATCTTTCTCGACTGCTCAATGTCGAAGTAACCGTGCTCGCAGAAAACGTCGCAAAATTCCGCCAGCCTTTCTGCTCCAACAGCCGGCAACATCTCCTCAATTACGAGGTCGATGTATTCATCTGCGCGGCATTCACGCGGAACGGCGTGCGCGCCCAGGAATGTGGGAACAAACTCAACCGGGGTCTCTTCATTCAGCTGGCGAATCACGCGCAACATCTTGAGCTCGTCCTCGAGCGTGAGTCCGTAACCCGATTTCGCTTCGACAGTTGTCGTGCCGCATTCTAAAAACCAGTTCGCGTGCTTTTTAGCCTGGTTGAGAAGGTCCATTTCACTTGCCGCGCGCGTCTTTTCTACGGTTGACCAGATTCCGCCGCCCGCGGCTGCGATCTGTTCATAAGTTTTACCGCGCGCGCGGCGTTCGAAATCATCGAGACGATTTCCGGCAAAAACCGGGTGTGCATGCGCGTCAACAAACCCGGGCAGCACGACCCGGCCACTAGCGTCAACGATCTCGCTCTGACGCGCGCTTCTCTGGATCTCGGTACTCGACCCAATCGCCACGATCACTCCATCGTGAACCAGCATTCCCCCATCATGTACGATCGCCAATTCCGACATTTCCGACCGGACACGCGGCCTTTTCGGTCCCGCCAGCGTGACAAGCTGCGAAGCGTGCAGAACGGCCAGAGAACTCATGAATCGTTGAGCTGTTGAAGCGTTGAAACGTTAAAGCGGATTTAGATCCGCGCTTCAACCCTTCACGCGACGTCTATTTTCCAGAAAATTGAAGCGCGTTCAGCGTTTAGCCGAAGAGACCGTGCAGCCAGAGATAAACAGCCCCGGCGACGATACTGACGATGGCCATGATCAGCCACACTTTCTTGGGCTTGATTTTTGGCGCCTCACTAATCGATACCGCAATGCTTGCCGGGAACACGGCTGCGAGCGCTTCGTGATACAACAGTCGATCGTCCACCGACATTTCGCCGGGGTTATTGAACTCGGTGTCGTTCAGGATGATCTTCGCGTTCAGCTTTGCAGCCAGTCGGGCCCCGGAATGAAGGAGGGGCGTCTCGCCGATGGCGCGATCATACACCGCCCTAACGCTGGCCGGCATCTCGTCGGCACCGGCGTACTCGCGGCCGTTGAACTGGAACTTGGTTTTAGACTTCGCGCTCACTAAAAGATGAGAATCAAGCTCAAATCCCACACTTTTCACAACTATTTTTCGTGAAATTCCAGAGCGCCGTCTTTCGCATCGACGCGCACGGTCTGGCCTTCGCGGACTTTGCCTTCCAGGATATCGATGCTGAGCGGGTCGAGAATCTCTTTCTGGATCGTGCGCTTGAGCGGGCGCGCACCGTAAACTGGATCGTATCCTTCGCGGGCGAGCAGTTCCTTGGCCGAATCGGATAGATCGAGTGTGATCTTTTGCTGCTCGAGCCGCTTTGTCAGGCGGCGAAGCTGGATTTCAACGATTTTCTTGAGGTCATCTTCCGTGAGACGATCGAAAATGATGATCTCATCGACGCGATTGAGAAACTCGGGGCGGAAATGTGCGCGCAAGGCATCCATGACAAGACGCGAGCGCGCTTCTTTCGATTCCTCACCGGTGATGTATTGCGAACCAATATTTGAGGTCATGATGATGACCGTGTTCTTGAAATCGACCGTTCTCCCCTGCCCGTCCGTGATGCGGCCGTCATCGAGCACTTGCAGCAAGATGTTGAATACGTCGGGATGCGCCTTTTCGATTTCGTCGAAGAGCACGACCGAATACGGCTTGCGTCGCACGGCTTCGGAAAGTTGTCCACCTTCTTCGTAGCCGACATATCCCGGTGGCGCGCCGATCAAGCGCGCCACGGTGTGCTTTTCCATGTATTCGCTCATGTCGATTCTGATCATGGCGTTTTCATCGTCGAACAAAAATTCTGCTAGCGCGCGTGACAGCTCGGTCTTGCCGACGCCAGTCGGCCCAAGAAAAAGAAATGAGCCAATGGGACGGTTAGGATCCTGCAAACCGGCGCGCGCGCGGCGCACCGCATTGGCAACGGCTTTGATCGCCTCCTCCTGGCCCACGACGCGCTGGTGCAGATGTTCTTCGAGCTTGACCAGCTTCTCTCGCTCGCCTTCCTGCAAGCGCGAGACCGGAATATGCGTCCAGTTCGAAACGACTTCGGCGATGTCTTCTTCGGTGACTTCTTCCCGCAGCAGTGTCGATTTGCGATTTTTGGCGGTCTTTGCCGTGGCGGCGGCCAATTTCTTCTCCAGCTCTGGGATACGGCCGTATTGAATTTCGCTCGCTCTCGCCAGTTCGCCCCGGCGCTGTGCGCGTTCCAACTCGGTGCGGAGTTGATCGAGTTCTTCCTTCCACTTCCGCTGCTCCTCGATAACGGCCTTTTCCTTCTGCCACTCCGCTTTCAGCGCGGAGGATTTCTCTTTTAGCTCGGCCAATTCTTTCTCGAGCTTTTTCAAACGCTCTTTGCTCGCCGGATCTTTTTCCTTTTTGAGCGCTTGTCGTTCCATTTCGTGCTGCATGATCTCGCGCTCGATCACGTCGATCTCGGTCGGCATGGAATCGAGCTCGATCTTCAAACGTGAGGCCGCTTCATCAACAAGATCGATCGCTTTATCTGGCAGAAAACGATCGCTGATGTAGCGATGCGAAAGCACGGCCGCGGCCACCAGCGCAGCGTCAGTGATGCGAACACCGTGATGCACCTCGTAGCGCTCTTTCAATCCACGCAGGATGGCGATCGTGTCTTCGACACTTGGTTCATTTACCATCACCGGTTGGAACCGCCGTTCAAGCGCGGCGTCTTTCTCGATGTATTTTCGATACTCATCGATCGTCGTGGCACCGATGGTGCGCAGCTCGCCGCGTGCCAACATCGGCTTGAGCATGTTCGATGCATCGACGGAACCTTCCGCCGCGCCGGCACCGACAATTGTGTGCAGCTCGTCGATGAACAAAATGAGCTGACCCTGCGAATCGGTCACTTCCTTCAAGAACGCTTTCAGACGATCCTCAAATTCGCCGCGGAACTTTGCGCCCGCGACCATCGCGCCGATGTCCATCGCGATAATCCGTTTGTTCTTAAGCGAATCGGGGACATCGCCACTGATGATGCGCCGCGCGAGGCCCTCGACGATTGCAGTTTTGCCGACGCCTGGATCGCCGATGAGCACGGGATTATTTTTCGTCCGGCGCGAGAGCACTTGCATGATGCGCCGGATTTCGTTGTCGCGTCCGATTACCGGATCAATCTTGCCGCGTCGTGCCAACTCGGTCAGATCACGCCCATATTTTTCCAGTGCCTGATATTTTCCTTCGGGATTTTGATCGGTCACGCGCTGCGAACCGCGCACCTGCTGTAGCGCCTGCATGAGCTTGTCTCGTGTCACGCCGAAGTCCTTCAGCAATTTCGCCGCTGGAACATTCGCGCCCGCCAGTGCCAGCAAGTAATGCTCGGCGCTTGTATATTCATCTTTCAGTTTGGACATCTCCTTCTCCGCGCCGTCCAAAACGCTGCGAAGTTCATTTGAAAGGCGCAGATCGGCAGCCGCGCCATGAACTTTGGGACGCCGCGCAAGTTCAGTGGCCAGGCCTTCCCGCAAGCGCGTCACCGGCACACCGATTTTCTCGAGCAGCGGCTGGGTTATGCCGTCGCTTTGGTTGAGAAGCGCGGAAAGAAAATGTTCGTTGGTAATTTCCTGATTATTGGATTGCGAAGCAAGATCCTGCGCCGTCTGCAGGGCTTCCTGCATTTTCTGCGTGAACTTATCGATGCGCATGCTTCAAGATAGTGAACGCGACCGAGTGGGCAATCGGCCAATCGAGCAGCAGAGCTTCCTTGCCGAATCAAAGGACAGGCGTTTGACACAAACGCCTCTACAACGATGAGTCTTTGCGATGAGCGCGGAAGAAAAATGGATTGGACATAGAGCGCTGGCGCTTTTGCGACCGGGAGCTTTCCGGCGTTACATCATCGGCTCGGCGATTTCCGACACGGGCACGTGGATGCAGGTGATGGCACAAGGCTGGGTCATGAGCACGCTGACCAACAAGGCGATCCTTCTCGGGATGGCCAACTTTGCCGCCGGCGTGCCGACTCTCGCCCTCACCATGATTGGAGGCTCCGTGGCCGATCGATTTGATAAGCGAAAAATTCTGATCGCGACACAAATTGCGCAGATTGCGCTCGCGATTGGGTTGGGTTGGCTCGTTCTCAGCGGCCGAATCCAGATTTGGCACATCATTTTCTTCGCAGCGCTGCTCGGCATTTCAATTGCATTTGAGATGCCGGCAATTTCCGCCCTCGTGCCGGAGCTTGTGCGCCGGGATGAAATTGCGGCGGCAGTGGCGATGGATCGCTCCGTCTTTCACGGTTCGCGTCTTGTGGGCCCGTCGTTCGCCGGTTTGTGTATTGGTTGGTGGGGCGCAGCTTCGGCTTTTTTCGCCAACGCACTTTCTTTCGTGGCGCTAATCGCGGCGCTGATCTCGCTCCCGAAGCGGCCCGTTGGCACAGCAGAAGAGGAAAAAAAACGCCGCAGTGGCATCATGGATGGTTTCCGATACGTCGGGTCCAATCGAACGATTCTGTCGATGATCGCGCTGATCGCGTGCACGACAATTTTCGTTTTCCCTACGATCTCGGTGATGCTGCCGCTTTACGTCCGCAATGTTCTTCATCTTGGTCCGCGGGAACTGGGCTGGCTAATGGCGGTTTCGGGTACCGGCGCGTTTACTGGTTCGCTCGGGCTGCTCACCATCCCGCGAGCGAAGCGTTTGTGGGCCATGACCGGCAATGTGCTGGCCGTTGCGCTCGGAGTATTTTTCATGTCGCGCTCATACAGCTTTCTACTCACCGCTTGCTCGATGGGGATACTGGCTGTCGCGCTCTCAATTAACTTCGGTCTGGCGAACACGATCGTGCAGGAACATGCGCCTTCTGAATTGCGTGGCAGGGTCTCGGCCGTTTTCGGGTTGAGCTTTTTTGGTTTGATGCCAATTGCCGGCCTAGTCGTCACGGGATTCTCCGATCTGATCGGCATGCGCCCTGCGCTCGCGGTCGCATCGGTGACCTATGCGGTCGCCGCATTCTCGGTTTTGAGTCTTGCCGGTCACCACGTTTGCGATCGTCCCGTTTCGCCCACTCCGGAACCGGAGTTCGAACCAGTGGTGTGATCCTTTCGTCAAACTGATGATTGCGTTTTCCACCTGTTGGAACTCTCAACGCCACAAGGCCGGCGATGCAATGCTGCGCGAAATCAAAGACAAGCTTGGATTCGATTTGATCGAGTTAGGCCATGGCATCCGGATCTCGCTGATGCCAGGAATTCAAAAAATGTTCGATGCCGGCAAGGTTCGCTTCAGCAGTTTACACAATTTTTGTCCTTTGCCCGTCGAAGTAATGGCTGCTTCTCCAGACTGCTACAAATTTTCGGCTGCGCACCCGGACGAGCGTGAGCGCGCGATCAAACAAACGTTCCAGACAATTGATTTCGCTGAGCGGCTGAGCGCGCCATTTGTGGTGTTGCATCTCGGTGAAGTGAACATGCGTCCAGTGACCGATCCGCTGATTGGGCTGGCGAAAGCCGGCAAATATCTCTCGCGCAGATACGTGAGACTCAAGCTAAGGGCCGTGCAAAAACGCGAGAGCGTTGCACCCACTTATCTGCAGCGCGTGAAAGATTGTCTGCGCCGCATCGTCGATCACGCTGCTTCGAAAAATATCAAAGTGGGGCTCGAATGCCGTCGCGGCTACGAAGAAATCCCAACCGAGCGCGAATTGCCGGTGTTGCTTGATGAGATGGGATCGCCGCAACTCGGCTACTGGCATGATTTCGGCCACGCTCAAATCAAAGAAAACCTGGCGTTTCTTGATCATGCTGAGTGGTTGCGAGCGATTGGCCCGCGCACCTTCGGCTGTCACGTGCAAGACTGCATCTGGCCTGCGCAAGATCATCAACCGCCCTTTACCGGCGATGTCGATCTTGCGAAACTTGTTCCGCTCCTTCCCGCAAACTGCTTATTTGTCTGGGAAATGCACCCACGCAAGAAAGCCGCTCAAATCCGGCGGTCGGTGCAAGCTTGGAAAGAACGCTTCGGTGAATGAAAAAAATTCTGATCACGCTTTTTCAGCTCACGGTCACCATTGCAGTGCTGTATTGGGTTTATCACGACCCCAACAGGCGCGCTCAGATGGCGGAGGCGATCCGAAACGCGCAATATCGCTGGGTCGTGATCGGCATCCTAGCGTACGGTATCGTAGAAATCTCCGCCGCCATTCGCTGGCACGTTTTACTAAAGGTCCAAAAGATTCATCTGACTCTTCCGCGTCTATCGGGCTTGTTCTTAATCGGCATGTTTTACAACCAGTTCCTGCCGGGCGGCACCGGTGGCGACATCATTAAGAGCTATTTTCTGCTCAAAGAAACGCCAGACAAGAAAGCGGGCGCATTGCTCGCCGTAGTATTCGACCGCCTTATCGGTCTTGTTGCGCTGGTCGCCATCACCGGGACGCTCATCGCTTTACGCTATGATTTCCTCTCCCAAACGACCGAGACGCGTCAACTGCTGTGGTTTTTGCTTTTCCTCCTCGGGTCTTCAATCCTGTTTCTGCTCTCCACCTTTGTTATCAGCGGCTTTAATCTGTTTCATTGGTTGCCCGAAAAATTTCCCGGCCGTGAAAAATTGATCGAAATCTCCGCAGCCTATCATCTTTACGCACATCATTGGCGCGCAACGCTCGTGGCGTTCGGCGTATCGATCGTCGCGCACCTTGCCACGTTCGCCACTTTTCTCTGTGCCGCTTACGCGTTGGGCGCTGCCGTGCCGCTGCTGGATTTCTTTGCGGTGATGCCGGTTGAGCGAACCATTTCCGCGCTGCCCATCAGTTTTGCGGGAATTGGGCTTCGGGAAAAAATCCTGCAAATCATGTTAAACGGCCTTTGTGGAGTACCGGAAGCAAAAGCCATCCTTATCGGCTCGCTCAGTTTTCTCATCATTCTTGTCTGCTGTATTCCTGGCGCGGTTGTTTATC
>QHOW01000287.1 GCA_003219435.1 Verrucomicrobiota bacterium
GCCGATGAGCGATGGATTATCATGGGTCCAACTCTCCGGCCAATAGCGACCTCAAACATCACCTAACGAGATGCGGAAATCATCGGCAACGATTAAGCAGAGACATGAGACGAACAGCACCTTCTGCCAGCGCAGAAATGGTCCCCATGCCCGTCGAACCATCAACCCCGTTAGGACCAGAGCCGACCAATTCTGAACTTCTGGCGGCGGATAAGTGAGCCATCGAAAAACCTGGATCGCGTTGATGTGGTGGCGATAGACAAAAAACGCCACGGGGCGATCAATCCAGAAGTAACACACCAACACCGGAGCGATGCATAAAACCGTCGTGATTAACGTGCGACGCAACAATCTGCGATACTCGGGCTCGGGCGTTGTCATGCCGACGGCACCTCGAATTGGCTCATCAATTTGAACGTCTCGTAGCGCCTGGCAATTTCCTCCATCGAAAGACGGCGCAGGCGTTCGAGGCTGAATGCTTCGACGCAAAAACTCGCCAGGACGCTTCCGTAAATCATGGCTCTGCGCAGATCGTTGAAGTGAACTTTCTTCACCGTGCCTGCGAGATATCCGGCCATCCCGCCGGCGAACGTGTCCCCTGCGCCGGTCGGATCGTGAATGTCTTCAAGAGGATATGCGCCGCAGCTGAAGAACTGATCTTCTTTGCCAAAGAGCAGAGCGCCGTGCTCGCCTTTTTTAATCGCAACGTACTGCGGCCCCATCTTCCGGATCCGTCGCCCGGCTTTAATAAGGCTTGTTTCCTTAGTCATTTCGCGCGCTTCGCTGTCGTTCAAGATGAGAAGATCAACGCTCCGAAGCAATGCATCCAGATCCGATCGTGTTGTCTTGATCCAAAGATCCATCGTGTCAGCAACGACAAAGCGCGGACGCTCCATTTGATCGAGCACGTGCGATTGCAAAGAGGGCGCAATGTTGGCCAGTAAAACAAAATCGGTCCGGCGATACGATTCGGGCAAGATCGGTTTAAAATGTTCGAATACGTTGAGCGCGATGGAGCGCGTCTCGCGCGTGTTCAGGTCCCACGCATATTCGCCGGACCATCGAAATGTTTTGCCGTTTACACGTTGTACGCCTTCGCTGTCGATTTTGCGCGATTTCCAAAATTGAAATTCGGACTCGGGGAAGTCGTGGCCCACGATGCCGACCAGCCGGACCGGCGAGAAAAAACTTGCGCCGAGCGCCGCATAACATGCCGAGCCGCCCAGCAAATCGGAATGCTCTTCGACTGGAGTTTTGACAGTGTCGAGTGCGATGGAACCAACAACGAGAACGGACATTTAGGGATGTTTGAGGTTTGCCGTTTGAGGTTTGAAGTCGAGAAACAGGCGTTTTGCTTCGCGTGCGTACGCGGCGATATCCGGCGCTTTTAGCAAGCCGGACACAATCGCGATACGACGCGCGCCGGCGCTAATTACTTGCTCAAGGTTGTCAATTTTGATTCCG
>QHOW01000288.1 GCA_003219435.1 Verrucomicrobiota bacterium
TAAATGCTGCGTTTGGCGAGTGACCAACGCAAAAGTCTCATTCTATTTGGTCGGCTCCGTTCATGCGCTCGGTGAAGATGATTATCCGCTGCCAGCTCCATACGAGATCGCACTAAGGGACGCGAAACGGTTCCTCTTTGAATTTGATCCGACCCGATATGCCGAATTCGAAAAGAAATTAAACGCAGTCGCCAGGTACCGTCACGGCGAAGACATCCGTTCGAAGATTGACCCGAAACTCTTCGCCTGGCTCCAGCAAAATATTTCGACCGTCAATAGCGATGCTCGCCGCGGAAAAAAATCCCAGGCTACCGGTTTTGATAGCGGACTTGGCTACAAACCGTGGTGGATCGCCCAGCATCTCGTTGACAAGAATGCTTACAGCAATGTCTCGGCTTCTCGGGGTTTGGATGACTATTTCCTCGGACGCGCCCAAAGGCTGGGAAGAGAGATAGGCGGTCTCGAATCAGTGGACGAACATGTGGCTGTTCTGGGTGGCTTGTCCGATCGCGATGGCGAAATCATTCTACGTGATGCCTTGGCGCCTCAGAAGAATGGCGCGGCCCAACTAGCCAGGATGCGGCGGGCGTGGCGAAAAGGCGATACGGCTACGCTCGGGGCGAGCGACACGCGTTTCCGTAAAGAAGCACCCTGGATTGCAGCACGTTTTGTTGATGACCGAAACCGCAAATGGGTGGAGCGGATCGAGGAAGAATTGAAGAGCGGCAAGCCGACGGCGATTGTTGCAGGTGCGCTCCACTTTTCTGGCCCGAATAGCATTGTGAGATTGCTGGAAAAGCGCGGCTACACAATCGAGCAATTGTAACGGCGGTTTTGGACGCGATCCTCAGGAAAACGCTCTCGCCGCGAGCGCTGCTTCAACGGAAGTGCGTTTATGCGGTCTAACAACTCCGAGCATCAATTTTTTCCCAAAAACAATGAAATCATTTGTCCCAATCCTGGTCGCGGTCTTTTGCACGTGCAATTTGAGCCCACAAACTGAATCGCCAAAGTCAAAACCTTTTGGCAGCGCTACGGCCGCCCCGAACGCCCAAAAACCTCCGCCTCCTGTCACGATCGCTTCTCCTCAGTCTGGAAATCAAAAGGCAAAACCGGAGACTGAAAAAAATCCGCCGCCGCTGGATGCGAGCAACAGGGATACGTCGGCGAAACCACAGGATGATTTCTTCATGTACGCCAATGGCGGCTGGATCAAGCGGACTCAGATTCCGCCCGAATATTCGCGCTGGGGCAGCTTCAACGAGTTAATCGAGAACAACAATGATGCGCTGCATGACATTGCGGAAAAAGCGGAAGGCACACGTGTCGATCCGCGCCTCGCGCCGGAAACAGAGAAGGTAAGCAATTACTACGCGAGCGGAATGGACGAGAAAACGATCGAGGCAATGCGCACGAAGCCGCTGGATGAAGAGTTTAAAAGGATTGACGCAATCAAGGATCGCAATGATTTGCTCAAAGAGATCGCGCATCTCCACAGCACGGGTGTGGGCGTCCTTTTCGGTTTTGGTTCCGGGCAGGATGACAAAGACAGCACGCACGAGATTGCGCAGGCGATCCAGGGTGGGCTCGGCATGCCGGACCGCGATTACTACACGAAAACCAATGAGGCATCGAAAAAGCTGCGGGACCAATATGTCGAGCATGTCGCAAAAATGCTGACGCTCCTTGGTGAACCTGCCGGAACGGCCGGCGAACAGGCCAAGCAGATCCTCGCGCTCGAGACGAAACTCGCAGAAGCCTCCAGGACACGAGTCCAACTGCGCGATCCGCAAAAGAATTACAATAAAATGCCGGTGCGCCAGCTCCAGGACCTGACGCCTGACTGGAATTGGAACGATTATTTCAACGACATCGATTTGCTGGAGCCTGGCAGCATTAACGTGCACCAGCCGGAATTTTTCAAAGCCGCCAACGAGGTGTTCAAGAGCGCGCCGCTGGACGATTGGAAGGCCTATTTACGCTGGCATCTCGTCAATGCGGCTGCGGAAGAACTCTCCCGGGATTTCGTTGACGAAGACTTCAACTTCAAAGAGCGGACCCTGCGCGGCACGGAAAAAATCAAACCGCGCTGGAAACGCGTCATCGCTTCCACCGACGACGCAATCGGCGAAGCACTCGGCAAATTGTACGTGGCGTTCTATTTCCCGCCAGAGGCAAAAGCGCGCGCTCTCGAACTGGTGAGCAATCTGAAAGAGGCGCTCGCCGACCGCATCAAAACGCTGGACTGGATGGACGAGCCGACCAAGCAGGAGGCGCTTAAGAAACTGGCCGCGATGGGAGTCAAAATCGGTTACCCGGATAAATGGCTGGATTATTCATTATTACCAGTCGACCGCGGACCATTCGTCTTGAATGCGATGCGTGCGGCAAAATTCGAAACAACCCGCGACCTGAGCAAGATCGGCAAGCGAGTCGATCCCACGGAATGGGGCATGACGCCGCCGACGGTGAACGCGTATTACAATCCGAACAGGAACGAAATCGTGTTCCCGGCGGGAATTTTGCAGCAGCCGTTTTTTTATGCTAACGCGGACGATGCGCTCAATTACGGCGGAATCGGCGCGGTTATTGGACACGAAATGACGCACGGGTTCGACGATCAGGGCCGTCAATTCGATGCGAACGGGAATTTGCGCGACTGGTGGACGCCAGAATCCGCCGCGAAATTCAAAGAGCGTTCACAGGCGATCGTGAAGCAATACAGCGAATACGAGCCACTGACTGGTTTGCATGTCAATGGCGAGCTGACTCAGGGTGAAAACATCGCCGATCTGGGCGGCGTGAAACTCGCCTACGCCGCGCTACAGAAAGCGCTCGATAACCATTCGGAGGAGCGCGATAAAAAGATCGATGGTTTAACCCCCGAGCAACGTTTCTTTTTGTCGTTCGCGACGATTTGGAAATCCAAGCAGCGCGATGAAGATTTGAAATTGCGGCTCAACACCGATCCGCATTCGCCTGCCCGGTATCGTGTGGACGGGCCGCTCTCGAATCTGGCTGAGTTCCAAAAGGCGTTTAGTCTGCCAGACAATTGCCCGATGGTTCGGCCACCGGATAAGCGGGTCAATATTTGGTAGGGCGCGACCGCCGGGCGAGCCGCAAGCGGACGGCCCGGCGGTCTGTCCCTACCGAATCTTCCCGCCCCGCGTTCTTGTTATTCTGAGCGGAGCGAGGAATCTCTCAATAGATTCTAACTTGCGATGAATGGCACGCGCTATCGATCAGCGCGACTCAGCGTCTGGATTTGTCGGCTCGACAGAGCTCGCCCCACCAGTTACTCCTTTGCAATTTTCCCGCCCCAGGAAAGAATCTTCGCTTTCGCCCCGGCGGCCTCGGCTTCCTTGATGTTACTCGCGCGATTGTAAAAGAGCGAGAGACTGGTCCAGCCGATTTGATCATTGGGTCGAAGCTCAACCGCTTTTTTCCCTGCTTCGATTGCTTCATTGAAGCGACCGAGCTTCATCAGGGACATGCCAAGGGCATGCCAGCCATCGAAAAAGTCCGGAGCGAT
>QHOW01000291.1 GCA_003219435.1 Verrucomicrobiota bacterium
CCACACCCACACCCACACCCACACCCACACCTACACCTACACCAACACCTACACCAACACCTACACCAACACCTACACCAACTCCGACACCTACTCCAACACCGACTCCGACTCCAACTCCAACGCCTACACCTGTCCCGCCGTCGATCACGACTCAACCTGCCAATAAGACAGTCAATGTGGGACAGACAGCCACCTTTAGCGTAACCGCGACCGGCTCTGCCCCTTTGCACTATCAATGGCGCAAAAACGGAGCGGACGTCCCGGGAGCCACTAACTCTTCCTACACCACTCCAGGGACGGTCGCGGCCGATAACGGCAGCCTCTTCTCCGTCGTCGTGAGCAACAGCGCTGGAAGCGTGACCAGTAATAATGCTACCTTAACGGTAAGGACACCGCCGACAATCACGACACAGCCAGCCGATACGACGGTCAGAGCAGGACAGAAAGCCAAATTCAGCGTGACGGCGACAGGCACAGCGCCATTGAACTATCAGTGGACGAAGAACGGCGCAAACATTACTGGAGCGACTAAGGCGTCATATACGACTCCACCGACAACAGCGGCGGACAATGGTGCCTTGTTCGCCGTGATTGTAAGTAATCTCGCTGGAAGCGTGACTAGTAACAACGCGATCTTGACCGTGCGGTGATGCTACGAAGTTATCCTATATCAAGTGCTCGGCTAGAGCAGTTGACCCACCACCGGACGGAGGATATCCAAGCTTTAACACCGCCGAGGGCGATTTCGCGCTCATGAGCCTCACAACCGGCATCACCGACACGGTTTGCTACGACGCGGTGAATGCGATATTGCTAAACGAGTTCCTCAAAGAGCATCGGACAGTTCAGGAACAACAGAAGGAAATTGATGCCCTTAGAGCGGAACTAAAAGAGCAAAGCGCGTTCATCCAAATGGTGAACGATAAAGTGGAACTGAACAGACCTGCACCGCGGACGGTGCTCAACATTCAGTAGAAGATTTGGAGGGCGTCTGCGGCGGCGGACGCAATCTTTGAGTCTTTGCGGCTGGGGACTCCGAAAGGATTCGGGAGCAGCCAGCCCCTCTACAACTTATTGTGGGCGAGACGCGTTCGGCGTCGCAACAGGCTCAGCTCGTCCCTTCACGAAATCAATCGCGCCTGTCTGAATTGAATTTTGATCGGAAGATTGTTTCGGCGAGCCGCCGAAACCAACACGCGAGCCGCGTGTGCTCCCCAGACATGTCTCCGTCGTACTCTGCCATTTCCTCACGGGCGAACATCCGTGACTCGGACATCGCTGCTCCGTCAGCTCGCCGCGGCGCGCGCTATTCAATCGGAAATTGATTGAAAGCGCCAGGAAGTTGATCAAGATGGCGCATCCTCGCCCGAGTACTCATATTCAGTTTTCTCCTCCTGTGCGCGACGAGTTCATTGCGCGCTGCAGGCAGTGATCTTTCGCGGTTGCACACGGAGCTTTCAAAGGCTGAGGAAGCTGGAGATAAAGCCGCAATCATCGAGTTGAGCCGGCGAATCGTTGCGATCGCTCCGAATGAAGCCGGCACGTCGGAGACGTTGCTTCAGACGCAATTTGACGCCGAGGACTTCGACGGCGCCGCGAAGTCGCTGGACGCCTGGCAAAAAGCCGTGAAACGGCCACCTGCCGCGATTGAAGATTTTCGCGGGGATATTTTTGCGCAGCGCAAGGACTACCAAAACGCCGAGCGACATTGGCTCGCATTTTTAGCGAAGAAACCTTCGACGGCAGATGCGGCGAACACGTACGATAAACTCGCCGATTTGTGCGCCGATCAGGCGCGCTGGACCGACAATGTGGCTTATCGAACCAAGGCCATTGCGGCCGAGGATACCGCAGCACGCCACGTTTTTCGTGCATGTGCACTCTTACGCCTGCACGAATGGGACGCCGCCTACGCCGACATGGCAAAGGCGAACAAGATGGACAGTACCGACGCGCAGGTGAAGGAATGGTTGCCGCAGTTCGAACGGCTTGAAAGCTTTCTGCCCGAAATCAAAGCGCTCGATGCGCGAATTGCGAAATCTCCAAATGATGCCGGACTTCTACTCGAACGCGCGCACTTGTTCACGCTGGCCGAGCGTTCAGTGCTGGCACTGGATGATTGCGAACATGCTATGAAGCTCGAGCCGGCATCGATGCGCGCGCGCATCCAGACTGGCGAAGCCCTACTGGACGTAAAACGCGCCGAGGACGCAGCAAAGTTACAAGTCAGCCCCCGACTCGCCCGCGCGCCGGATGGACATGTAAGGGAAAAAGTATTGCAGGAACTCGGAGACGAAGACGCATGGATCAGGCAGAGCCCCGGCAAATCGGAACCGCTGGCTGCGCGGGCAAAGACGTTGCGCGAGCTGCGCCAATTCGTGCTGGTCCTGGCTGATGCACGGGCTGCGCTGGGCATCGATGATAAGTCGGCCGCTGCGCATTTCGAAGCTGCGCAGGA
>QHOW01000082.1 GCA_003219435.1 Verrucomicrobiota bacterium
GCGTCCCTTGTAACCGATTTGACGGCATTGCTCGCAGCCCACCGGCTTCATTACCTGCGTTTCCTGGAGTTGTCCGGGCTCGATCCGCAGTGCGCGCAACTCCGTCTCGGTAAGTTCCCCCGGTTGTTTGCAGTTGTTGCACAGGCGCCGGACCAGCCTTTGCGCCATCATCGCGCGCACCGAGGAAGCAACAAGAAACGGCTGAACACCGATATCGATCAAACGAGCGACGGCAGAAGGAGCGTCGTTGGTGTGCAGTGTGCTGAAAACGAGGTGTCCGGTCAGGCTGGCATTCGTGGCGATACTCGCTGTTTCCAAGTCGCGAATCTCGCCAATCATAATGATGTTCGGCGCCTGGCGCAGAATAGAACGCAACGCGGCGGGAAAGGTCATGCCAATCTCTGGATTCACAGGTACCTGGTTGATGCCGGTCATCTGATATTCGATCGGCTCTTCTACGGTGATGATCTTGCGGTCTGGTTTGTTGACGTAATGAAGACAGGCATAAAGCGTAGTCGTCTTGCCGGAGCCAGTTGGCCCTGTGACAAGTAGAATGCCGTCCGGCAACTTGATCAGGCGCTCGAAAATTTCCTGATCGTCGGAAAAAAATCCAAGCTCCGGCAGACCAAGCTTCAAGCTGGACTTATCCAGCACGCGCATGACCACGCTCTCGCCATGATTGGTTGGGATCGTCGAGACGCGAAGGTCGATCGGCTTTTTCTTGATTTTGACCTGGATGCGGCCGTCTTGCGGCAAACGTTTTTCTGCGATGCTCATCGAGCCAGTCATGATCTTGAGCCGGCTGATAATGGCCGATTGCAAGCGCTTGGGAGGCGCCTGCATTTCCTGCAACACGCCGTCAATGCGAAACCGGACGCGGAATTTTTTATCGAGCGGCTCCAGATGAATGTCGCTCGCGCCCGCGCGATGCGCCTCGATCAGCAACATCGACACCAGGCGAATAATCGGTGCTTCGACTTCATCCACGCCCACGGCATCGGCGCCATCACCGATTTCCAAGCCCAGATCGATATCTTCTCCAATTCTCTCCTGGAGGACATCGGCAGCTTCATCCGCCGTGCCGTAATATTTGATCAGCGCCTCGCGAATTTTCTGCGGGCTCGTGCAAACCAGTTCCAACTCGCGTTGAAGTAAAAAACTCAGACTGTCGATCGTATCGATGTCGAGCGGATTGCCCACTGCCACGACAAGGCCGGTCTCACCGAATGCCACCGGGATTACTTTGAACCGGCGCGCTTCTTCCGCGCGGATTTGATTGATGATCTGCGGCGGAATCACAATGGAGGAAATATCGATCCAATCCATGTGCGCTTGCGCGGCGAGCGTGCGCGAGACATCCGAGTCGGAAACGATTCCGTCGTTGATCAAGACATCGACGACGCCGGCTGCACCGTTCAGACGCGAGCGCGCACTGTCAATCTGGGGGAGTGTGACCAATCCCCCCTCTTGAAGGATTCCAAGCACGTAGTCTTCGCTCTGCGGCACGAGTGCAATGATGCCTGAGCTAACAATTTACTGCAATCCTTGGTATTCGCTTGGTTTCCGAGCGCCGGCGAACCGGTCAGGGGAGCGCACGCGCCTCGCGTGCTGCGATTGGCGCCCTCGCCAATCGCCGGGAACACTCCAGCCATTAAGGGACGTCGTGCGCTGGGGATTTGCGGCGAGGGCGCCGCAAACGGCACGCGAGGCGCGTGCGCTCCCCAGACTCAGATCATTCCACCGTCACACTCTTGGCGAGATTGCGCGGTTTATCGACGTCGCGGCCAAGCTCGACCGCAAGATGGTAGGCAAAAAGCTGAAGGGGGACGACCGCCAGGATCGGCATTACGCAATCGAGCGTTTCTGGCACGGAGATAATTTCGTCGGCAACGTTCCTGAGCTGCTTCGTGCCGTTCCCGCTGGTGAGCGCAACGATGGGACCCTTACGAGCTTTGACTTGCTCGATGTTGTTCAAGTTCTTCGAAAAGACCGCATCGTCAGGCGCGATAAAGACCGAGGGAAGATCCGGGCGCACCAGCGCGATGATGCCGTGCTTGAGCTCCGCACTCGGATGGCCTTCGGCGAAAAGGTAAGTGATCTCCTTCATTTTGAGAGCGCCTTCGAGCGCGATCGGAAAATTGAATTGGCGGCCAAAGAAAAGCATCCCGTTCACACCGGTATATTTTTTTGCGATGGTTTTGATCTCATCGCTCAGCTTTAAAACCGTCTCGATTTGCTCGGGCAAAGCTTCTAGCGCCTCAATGATCCGGCTTCCTTCAGAAGTGGAAAGATTTCGCATCCGGCCGAAGAGCAGACCAATGAGCGTGAGAATGACAAGTTGCGAAGTAAAAGATTTCGTGGCTGCCACGCCGATTTCCGGTCCGGCGTGCATATAAACGCCACCGTCGCTTTCGCGCGCGATCGTGCTGGCGACATTGTTACAAATCCCCAAGGTGCGAAAACCTTTGCGCCGGCTTTCACGCAGTGCGCCGAGTGTGTCCGCAGTTTCCCCGCTCTGGCTGATGGCGAACACGAGTGTCTCTGGCGTCATCGGCGTATTGCGGTGACGAAACTCGCTCGCGAATTCGACTTCGGTGGGAACATTTGCGAGCCGCTCGATTAAATATTCCCCCACTCTGCCGGCATGCAGAGCGGTGCCGCAACCGGTCAGAACAATGCGCCCAACGTCGCGCAATTCCGCGGGCGTCATGTTTAAGCCGCCCAGCTTCGCGGTGCAATCTTCCAAGCCGAGACGGCCTCTCATCGCGTCTCGCACCGCGTTGGGTTGCTCAAAGATTTCCTTGAGCATGTAATGCTGGAAATCGCCCTTCTTGATGTCCTCGGCCGCGAATTCGACTTTGCTGACTCGATGGTCGCCGCTCTCTCCGGCCAAGGAGCTAATCTCGAATTTGTCTCGCTCCAGTGCGACCACATCGAAGTCGTTTAAGTAAACAGCGTCCCGCGTGTAAGCGACAATCGCGCTCACATCACTGGCCAGAAAATTTTCGCTTTTGCCTACCCCGAGAACCAGCGGACTTCCGCGCCGGGCGCCGATCATGAAATCCGGGACATCCGCATGGACGAGAGCGATGCCATATGTGCCGATTACTTGTTGAAGTGCCGTGCGAACGGCGGTGACGAGCCGCGCTTTTTTCTGGGGAGCGTCCGCTGTGCTCGCGCACGATTCGTCGTAGAGTTTCCCGATCAGATGGGCGAGCACTTCGGTGTCAGTTTCCGAGCGAAAATTCGTATCGCCATCCTGAATCAACTGTTCCTTGAGCGCCTGATAATTTTCGATCACTCCGTTATGGACGAGGGCGAGTTTTCCGCTGGCGTCGAAGTGCGGGTGCGCATTTTCATCAGTCACTTTTCCGTGCGTGGCCCAGCGTGTATGACTGACGCCGAAGGACCCCGTAACGGGCTGCTTCGTCATCAAGTTGGCGAGCGCCGCGATGCGCCCGGCGCATTTTCGCGTCTCGAGATGGCCGCGGTCTACAACGGCAATGCCGGCGGAGTCGTAGCCTCGATACTCAAGACGTCGCAGCCCATCGAGTAAAATCGGCGCTGCTTCGGCACGACCCACGTAGCCAACGATTCCACACATGGTTGGAGTCTAATTGCAGCTATTCTCAGCCGCAAGATTCGCAGCAGGTGACCATTCGAGAAGCGGCAGCGCACCGCCGCACTCCACAACGCAAGCGCGTGATCTGCTGTTTGCAAACACGGTCACGTTTTGCACTGCGACAGTAGTTCCGCCGCTTTACACGCTCAGCGCGACTGCGCCTGAACTACGTACAGAGGGATGCGGCTTTTGGTCTCGCCGTCGACCTTGAGCTCGAAATAGTAATCGCCAGGACGCTCAAGATGAAAACCGAGATGCTGCCAGATGTGAATATGCGACTGCGATTGGTTACCGGGAATCCGAATCTCAAAATCCTGGCGTATCGGCTTGAGAACGGGCCGCATATCCGGATCGCAGAAGTGCATCTCGATCCAGTGGCGGCCCTCCTCGCCCACATCAAATCGTAACTTACACGCAACGGCACATAGCGGATGATTGCAGGGAAAAGTATGCGCGCCGATCGTGTCAAACGATCCCAAGATGTTCAGTTTGCCGCCAGTCACTGTGGCCGCATCACAAAGTGTGAAGATTTCAGCCTGCATGATGAAAATTTCAGCGTCTTAGGGAAAGAGGAAAGGCGAGTGCAACGCCAATCACGGGAATCGATGCGAAAAAGCAACTTTGATTTCGTTGAGTTGCGTTAATTCGCTCATTAATTGGCGTCATTCTAACCCGGGGTCGGCTCCGCGAAAGGTCTGCAAGTGAGAGACTCGTCTCTGGCGATTCAAAAAAGTTGCCGCAAAGCGCTGAGGCTAGATTATTGATTGGTAGCCATGCAAGATCAGCCAGGGCGCGATTCGCTTTTAAAGAGCCCAACCCGGACTGCGGTTGCAGCTGCGCTCCCGCCGGGCACAACCCAGCGAACGCTTGCAATCATCATGGGTGGCGGCGCCGGCACGCGTTTGTTCCCATTGACGAAGGACCGTGCCAAACCCGCGGTGCCACTCGGGGGGAAATATCGCATCGTCGATATTTCCATCAGCAATTGCCTGAATTCCGGGCTGCGCTCGATCTACGTGCTGACCCAGTTTAATAGCATGTCGTTACATCGACATATTCAGGCGAGCTACAAATTTGACAATTTCTCGCGCAGCTTTGTGGACATTCTCGCCGCTCAACAAACGCCCGCCGGCTCGCAATGGTATCAAGGGACCGCCGACGCAGTGCGGCAAAACCTGCGCTATTTCCTGGAGCACCCATTTGATTATTACCTGATCCTCAGCGGCGACCAGCTTTACCGGATGGATTTCCGCGCGCTACTGCATCAGCACATTCGTTCGGGCGCGGATATCACGCTGGCCACCAAACCGGTCAATCGAGATCAGGTTCCCGAGTTCGGCATCATGCAAAGCGGCGTCGAGCGGCGGATTACGCGTTTCGTCGAGAAGCCGACTGAAGAAGCCGTGCTGCACGAAATGAAAATGGAGAGGGAGCTGCTCGGCGCCATCGATTCAAACGAAGACGAGGAATTATTTCAGGCGTCGATGGGAATCTATGTCTTTAATCGGAGAGTGCTGATCGAATGTTTGGAGAATGATCTGGTCGATTTCGGCAAACATATCATTCCACAGTCGATCAAAGACCGGCACGTAAGCGCATTTATTTTTAAAGGTTACTGGGAGGATATCGGAACCATCCGGGCCTTTTATGAGGCGAATCTTGATCTGACCGACATCGTCCCCGAGTACAGTTTTTTCGAGCCGGAGTCGCCGATCTACACGCATCCGCGGTTCCTGCCCGGCAGCAAAATCAACGGGGCTACTCTACGGCAGGCGATCATTTCAGATGGATGCATCATTTCCGATGCGCACCTGGAACGCTGCGTTGTCGGGATACGTAGCATTATTCAGAGCGGCGCGACCATACGTAACAGCATCGTAATGGGAGCTGATTACTTTGAACACAATCGACACGTCGAATCAGCGCAACCGCCGATCGGCATCGGGCGCAATTGCGTGATCGACCGTGCAATCATTGACAAGAACGCACGGATTGCCGACGGGGTCGTAATTACGCCGGAAGGTAAGCCTCCAAATTTTGACGGGGACAATTACTTCATCCGCGACGGCATCGTGGTGGTGCCAAAGAACGCTGTGATTCCAGCCAGTTTTTGGATCTGATTTTGCTGTAGCGTCCGCTGTCCTCAGCGGACAATCCAGCGCACAAGCAGCCCTCCGCTCCCCAATGCGGTGAGGAGAGCGCACCCTACAGCACGTTACCGTCTCTGTTCTGTTATAGCTATCGCCGGTCGGTGAACTCCGTGAGCTGACCACCGGCCGTCTCCCACTTCTCCTGTTTATTCCAAGGAATCGCCGAATCACCGTGATCGTCTGGATCATCGACCAGATGAGGTGGTTGGTTCGTGCTCGCGCATGAGGCGATGGTCAGCGCTAGCGCACATAACAGTGCGGATGCGATCTTTTTCCAAATCTTATGAACTTGTGCCAGCATAAATCACCATATCTCCAGGTTGCACTTGGACGCCACGCGCCAAACTGCCGGTGATGATATCGCCGATAGCGGTCGCGGGTTCAACTGAAGAAATACGAATTTTTCCGATCAGGGTGCCTTCCCGCAAAACAAGCATTTCCGAATTCGGTTCGACCCCCTGCCGAGCGCCAAGATTTAACACAACAAAATTATACGCCTGATTGACTGCAAGGACGGTGCCGCGCACACCTGTTCTGCGGGTCCCTGTTTCCCGGCGTTTTCTCTCTTCCTGAGGCGGAGCGGAGCGCTCTTGGGCGCTCTGAAGTTTTTCAGACAAGAAAACTTTTTCTTTTTCCGCGCTGTCGAGTTGACGACGAGCGTCATCAAGTTGCGCCTGTAGCTCTGCGACGGAGCCAGCGGCAGCAGCAGCGGGAGTTTCCGACGGCTTGGCCGCGTTCTCCGCTTCTTCCACCCGTTTTCGCAACGAAGCGGTCTCGCGCTGATTTGCGTCCAATCGGGTTTGCAGATCGGCTTTTTCTTTCTGCAATTGCGCGAGGTCCGCTTCAGCCTTTGCCGGCTTGCTTTCGGCTTCCGAAACCTTGTCTCCTTCCCCGGTTCCAGTCATTTCTCTTGGTTTGAGACCTTGTTGCTGAGTTACCCGCCGATTCGCAAGTGCAAGCCTCGCCGCCTCGGCATTCGCCACGTTTGTGCGGAGCACTTTCACTTTATGGCTGTTAAGAGCCCCGAAAATGGCGGCCAGCGCCAGAAACAGGATTGAAAGGCCAATCACGTTTTTTTGGGTGACCGCCGAAGTCGCAGAACTCGAATGGACCATGGAAGGCCCTCTTGTAACAGCGAAGCAGGCCCAAATGCAAATTCCAATTTGCGTTTCATCGGGCACCAAGGAGCGGCGTCTTTCCAAAGCGCCGTTTCTGTACGCAGATGTAGATTCCAATTCGGTTTCATGGGAGGATTCGGTCAGATTAAAGCTCGAATTCAGATTGCGTTTCCCGGCGTTTCAACCGATAGACCCTCCATGGGTCAACAACTCCGGACGCGAGCCAAACGCAGGCGACGAAAAGCCTACCTGGAGCGCAAGAAGATGTCACTTCGTTCGACACGCAGGGAACCGACCAAGCCGCGGGCAAAGAAGGAAGCGGTCACGGCCGAATAATGCGGTAGCCGCGTTCGTACGAAATCCGAGGCTGAGGAATAATGCCAGCGCATTTTTACCAATGCCCCATCGCACACGTTATTTAATCGTCGATGGACACAGCATCATCTTCGCCTGGCCTGAGCTGCGCAAGCTCCATCGGCGACGTTCCTCGCTCGCCCGCGAAGAGTTAATTAAGCGGCTGCGCCAGTATCAAGATTGGACTGGTGTGCGCGTGGTGATCGTTTTTGACGGGAAAGGCCCGAAAGTCACCGCAACCTCTGAGCCTGCTGACGTCCAAATCTTTTATTCGCGCAGCGGACAATCAGCCGATGCCATCATTGAGCGGCTCGCGAGCAAATACGCGAAACAATTCGATTTGATGGTGGCCACGTCCGATTCCATGGAAGCGGAGACAGTGCACGCTTCTGGGGCACAACGGATCTCTCCCGACAGCCTGCGCGAGCTCTTGGAACGCGCGCGTGAATAGGACGATTGACCTATGCTTACAATCCGAGTTTCTTTTCGATCTCTTTGACGCGCGCGAAGAGTTTTCCCAGCGATCGGATCCAGGCGATTTGTTGTTTCACCTCATCGATCGGACCCGCAGGATAGCCGAACCACACGCCGCCCGGAATGCTCTTGGAGACTCCGCTCTGCGCCGCAATGACGGTGCCGTCGGCGATTTCAACATGGCCGACAATGCCTACCTGCCCGGCCATGGTCACGCGTTCCCCCACGCGGGTGCTGCCTGAGATGCCGGTCTGCGCCACGATCACTGAATTCTTCCCAATGACAACGTTGTGCGCGATCTGCACAAGATTGTCGATCTTCACACCTTGTTGAATCCACGTCCGGCCAAACCGGGCGCGGTCAATCGTGGTATTTGCACCAATCTCGACATCATCGTCGATCTGAACAATCCCTAGCTGCTGAATTTTTTTCTGCCGGCCATCTATTACTTCAAACCCAAAACCGTCGGCGCCAATGACCGCGCCGCTATGAACGATCACGCGCGAGCCAATGCGGGTCCACTCGCGAATTGTTACTCGCGGATAAATAAGGCATGCCGTTCCAATCCCCACTTCGTGACCGATGTACGCTCCGGCTCCGATCATCGTGTCATCACCGATCCTGGCCCCGGCTTCGATGACAGCATACGGCTGGATCGACACACGCGCTCCAATCTGAGCATCCGGATCAACAACTGCGCTCGGATGAATTCCAGGTGCAAAGGTGATCGGTTTCGGCGCTAGTCTAAGCACGACTTTCTCGAAGGCTTTGGCTGGATTTGAGACGCGAATCTGAGCGGCGGAGATGGGCTCGGCAAAATCAGGCGGAACGAAAATGGCAGAGGCGCGCGTTTTGCGGAGGAGTCCGACGTATTTTCGATTGGAAAAAAAACTGATCTCTCCGGGAGTCGCTTCCGCGAGCGACGCAGCGCCCGTGATTTTGAGCGCCGGATCGCCGCTCAACTCGCCGCCCGACATCGCAGCTAGTTCTTGAAGCGTAAAGGTCACGGAGAAATTACAGCGGAAGGTCAGGGTAGCGCACGCGTCCCGCGTGCTGGCGGCCGCGTCCTTGCGGTCGCGGACTTTCTCTTTGACTTCTGGTTCCTGGCTGCAGGCGACATTTAGAAAAAAAGATTGTTTCGGCGCGACGCCGAAACCAGCACGCGAGACGCATGCGCTATCCAGAGTGTTGCCTTCTCGCAAGCTTGCTTGGTTCTCATGGATTCGTTTGAAGCGTTGAACCGCGGCAGTCAGCGCGGCTCGCCCTGGCTCCACCGCGGCGGGCGTTTTTCGATGAATGCCTGCACGCCCTCGAGGGCGACCTCGCCCATCATGTTGCAGGCCATCGTTTCCTCAGCAGCTTCGTACGCGGCGGCGATACTTAGTTCGGCCTGGCGATAAAAAAGTTCTTTCCCCATTGCAACAGCGATGCGCGGCTTGGAAACGATGCTGACGACGAGCCGCTCGACCTCGGCGTCGAGATGTTCCGGCTCTGCAACCCGGTTGATCAGACCGCGTTCCTTCGCCTCTTCGGCACTGATAAATTCACCGGTGACGAGCATCTCGAACGCTGCCTTACGCAAAACATTACGCGAGAGCGCCACCCCCGGCGCCGAGCAGAAGAGACCAAGGTTCACGCCGCTGACGGCGAATTTCGCCGTGCTCGATGCGACGGCGAGATCGCACATGGCTACGAGCTGAGAACCCGCGGCAGTGGCAACACCGTGGACGCGCGCAATCACAGGCACTGGCAGATGCTGCACGGAAAGCATCATTTTTGAGCATTGCGCGAAAAGCTGCTGATAGTAATCGAGCGATGGCGTCGCGCGCATTTCTTTCAAGTCGTGCCCGGCGCAAAACGCTTTGCCTTCGGCGGCCAGCACGACTACGCGCACGGATTCATCGGCGGCGATCGCGTCGAACTCGCGCTGCAACGCCGCAAACATCGCCTCCGACAAGGCGTTGAAAGCGTGCGGCCGGTTCAATCTCAGCGTAACCACGCCGCGCCCATCCTGGCTGCGCAGCACAACTGGTTCTTCAACCCCGAAATCTTTCGGAATCGATGCAGGTTCAATCGATACTGGAGCGGCTTTCATGGCTGGAACGCATTAACGTTTCAACGCTTCAACACTTTCACGAAAATTTTAGTTTCCGTCCGGTGCGATGGGCAACATCATTGGCAAGCGACTGCTCCGCAAGCATGAGAATTGTAGCGATTGCTGATTACGAAGGGAAGCGCACAGCTTGCCCGCCTGTGGGCGGGCGCCCTCGCGTGCTGCTTTCGGCGCCTCGCCGAAAGAAGTTTTGCGCCCGTCGTTACTTAAGAAAAGTTCACGATGGCGAGGGCGCCATCGGTCCGAGCCGGACTGGCATTAGCATGCAAGGCGCCCACGCTCCCGAGTAAATGAAGATCGTCGCAATCGCTAATCAGAAAGGCGGCGTCGGTAAAACGACTACGGCTGTCAATCTCGGCTCGGCCCTGGCGGAGCTGGGCCAACGGATTTTGCTTGTCGATCTCGATCCGCAAGCGAACGCGACCAGCTCGTTCGGCCTGCAAGGAGCAGAG
>QHOW01000294.1 GCA_003219435.1 Verrucomicrobiota bacterium
GAGTTGCGAATGATCCATTCCCGCGTGGCGTGAATGTTTTTGCCGGTGGAAAGATCCATCACGGTGTCGGCACCCCATTTTGTCGCCCAACGCATCTTTTCGACTTCTTCTTCGATCGACGACGCGACGGCGCTGTTGCCGATGTTGGCGTTGATCTTTACGAGGAAATTGCGGCCGATGATCATCGGCTCGCTTTCCAGGTGATTGATGTTGGCCGGAATGATGGCGCGGGCACGTGCCACTTCTGCCCGCACGAATTCAGGAGTTATGTGATCAGGGATGTTGGCTCCAAATGAGGTTCCCGTGTGTTGATGGGCGAGATCGTTGCGGGCGATGTTTGATGTTTGATGTTTGATGTTTGATGTGGCGCTGTCGCGTCCCAAGTTTTCGCGCAACGCGATGAATTCCATTTCGGGCGTGATGATCCCTTTCCTCGCGTAATAGAGTTGCGTGACGGGATGTGATTTTGCGCGCAAAGGTCTGCGCGCAAAATCGCGGCGCGCCCGGCGGTCGCGCCCTACCTCGCCATTTCGCTGCGAGGCGTGCTTTTCCGATAAGTATCCGTCGTCGATGGGCTGAACTTTTCGTCCTTCTATTTCTTTAACGTCGCCGCGATCGCGGATCCATTTTGCCCGCAGCGCCGGCAAACCTTGTTCGACATCGCCGGCAAAATCTCCATCACCCCACGGCCCGCCTGTGTCGTAAACGCGCACCGGCTCGTTGACTTCAATCTCGCCGTTCATCGTTTTCGTCGGCGCGAGCGAAATTTCGCGGAACGGCACGCGGATGTCGGGATTAAGTTTACCGCTTACGTAAACCTTGCGCGAGTTAGGCAAAGATTTTGAATCGTCCACAGACTTCGCAGATTTTCGCAGATTATTTTTCTTTGAATCTGTGGAATCGGGACCGAGGGAATCTTTGGATGAAACCTTTTTCATAAAACAAAAGCCATGCGGCGGAAAATCGCATGGCCAGGCCTCGCTTCCTTCGGCGCGGCATTACCCGCATCAGGTTCAAGGGGTCTCCGATTCCGCCATCGCGGAATCGAACTCTCAGCCAGGCGGCTCCCCCGCACTTAATTCTCGGTCAAAATAAGACGGAGACAACCGAAGTCAATAAGAGCGGGCCGCTGGTACGGCGCGCGCGAGAATCGCGCCGCATCCGCCGCGGTCAATATGCAATCGACTCGATCAGAAGGCCACGCCGGTTATTGCGCACCCGATTTGGCTGCCTCTGCCTCCTTCATGTCCGTGTGAAAGATCGCCTGCCATTCTCCCTTCTTTTTCTGCCAGACAGAGGCGGCGTTGTAGTTACCGGACTGGTCTTTCCCATCGTATGTGCCTTCGACGGCCACCTTGTATGTCGAGATAACTGTGTCCGGTCCGTAGGATGTCGCTTTGTAATCGCTGATTGCAAACGACTTCATGTCCCACTTCTGCATGTCCGCCAATTCCTTTTGCATGTCGGACATGCCTTCAGCGTAAACAGCCACCATGTTTGCCGAGACGATTTTCTTGAAGTCGTCGGGCTTTTTGTCCTTAAAGGCCTGCCAGGCCGCTTTCTCTTTCGCCATCATTGCGTCCTTGTCCGGCGGCGCGGCGATTGAAACAGAGATGGTCGCGAACAAGGCGGTCATTGCGTAGGTCATGTATTTTTTCATAGGTTCCTTTTGTTGGTGGTTAAGCCTGAGCCTAGGGAGACCAGCAGGATGGTCAACCCACAAAAAGCCCGACCACGTGCAACCCGCCTTTCAGGGAACGATGACGTCGGATTCGAGCGATGGGGCCCGTGGAGGAGTTGACGCTGGTGTCGGCAAAGGAAATGCAGATTCGCCGATCAGGTCTGCCAAACTCGAATCCACCTCCTGAACAACGGGTTCAATGGGCACACCGAGCACTGATTTGCCTTGCCGCCGATAATCAGCGACCAGCATCGGCGGCTGCTTCTTCACGGCCAGCGCTCGATAATTTTCGATTCCGACGCTAATCGCCTGGGCGAGTCTCCCGCGCCAATCTTTCTCCGCGATCAGGCGACTTTCGCCGCGCTCCGTCAGGAACCCGCCTTCGACCAGCACAGCCGGGACCTCCGTCAGGCGCAGCACAGCGAATCGCGCCCGCTTAATTCCGCGGTCGAACTCGGGGATATGTCCGAGTAGAGAATGATAGATGCAAGCCGAGAGCGCCATGCTCTGGGCATCCACCCGGCTCCCCGCTTGCACGCTGGCAGAACTGGAAGTCACCCAGTTGTCGGAGGTCGATGGCGCTCCGCGCGGCGTAAATGAAAAAATTTCAAAACCGGTTGCGCTCGGATCACGATCGGTCGCGTTGAAGTGAATGCTGACGAAAATCGAGTCGCGCGCGGCGTTGGCAATCCGGGCGCGAACTTCCAACGGGACAAAGTAATCGCCTTCGCGAGTCATGATCACGCGCAAACCCTTCGCGTGCAAAAGCGGGCGCAACTGCCGCGCCACGTCGAGCGCGAAATTCTTTTCAGAGCCATAACGACAGACCGCGCCTTTGTCATGGCCGCCGTGCCCGGGGTCCAGAACCACCGTTCGTATTTGACCCACATTTGCGACGCGGTGTGGACGCACCAGCGGTTCGATCGTTTTGGCCACATCTGTACGCGAAACCAAAAATTTTCCGTCATGCTCGAGCAGGGGGAAGCATAACCAACTTCGCGCGCCGTTAATGATGACCTCGCGGCTGTCGCGGATAAATTCGAGCGGATCCTTCACCGTCTCGAGTTTGATTTGCGCTCCGGAAGGCGCGACTTCGGCCGGCAAACCGTAAAACTTCGATATATTGTCAACCGTCAGGTAATCGCGACCATTCACTTTAATGATCTTCCAATCGTCTGCGGCAAAACTCGGATGCGAAATGATGAAAATGCTCACGAACGCGGGGGCAAACAAACGTTTTAGCATATGATCATCTCCGCGCTACAGTAGCGAAAAGGCTACTGGTCTCAAGTCATCCCGAGATAAGCCCGTGGTCATGAACTTTCGTGCGGAATTAATTGACTCGTCGGTTTGTTTCGCTAAAGGCAGGAAATGTTTTCGCGTCTTCGACGCACTTCTGGCGGTTGGTTCACATTCGTGCTGTGCAGTATCGCGGTAGTATTTGCAATCCCGGCCAACGCCGCTCGGGCACTGCCTAAATGCTGCGTTTGGCGAGTGACCAACGCAAAAGTCTCATTCTATTTGG
>QHOW01000292.1:0-398 GCA_003219435.1 Verrucomicrobiota bacterium
GGTCTGGCGAAGAACAAATTCAAAAACATTATCCTGCTCAATGGCCATGGCGGGGGGCAGACCGCGATTCTAAGTGCGCTCGCCCAGGAAGTGGGACGCGAGACGGGCACGCGAATGCTGGTTGTAAACTGGTGGTCTTATTGCAGCGATGTAACGCTGGAGGTGTTTGGCGAGGACGGCGGTCACGGAGCAGAAAATGAGACCGCATACATCATGGCGATCGATCCCGCTCTCGTTCAGAAAAGGCGTTACAAGGCGGAGATGGCGACTGCGCTTCCTCCTTCCAACACGTGGAGCGCGTATCCGTTCACATCTACCATCATGCTCTACAAAGAAGGCCAGGGTCATCCGAAATTCGACCCGGTAAAAGCGAAGAGTTATTTCACGAAGGTGAACGA
>QHOW01000292.1:451-2932 GCA_003219435.1 Verrucomicrobiota bacterium
ATTAAATTCGAATGCTGGATGTCGCTGCGACGTTGAGTAGCGTTGTCCTTGCGATTTCATCATTCCTTCGTCTTTAGACATTCGTCATTTCCATAGCTGATGCACGCTAAACCATCCTCGTCGCAGCGGCGCGGTGCAGCGATGACTGTGTGAATTGCTTGCTTGTCGCCACTGCACCGGTAAACTCGGCGTATGGCCGGACAAGGAATGCATCAGTCGCAAAACCTTGCCTTGCAGCAGATTCTTGCGCCGCAGCTTCAACAAAGCCTGCTCATTCTCCAAACGCCCCTGCTCGAGCTGCGCAATCTCGTGCAACAGGAAATGGAAACAAACCCTGTCCTCGAGGAGCTGCCGGATGAATCCCCCACGGATGAACGCGACGGCGCCGAGTCGTCCACTGATAACAATTTCAAGGAGGAATTCGAGAAACTGGTGAGCCTGGATGAGGAATGGCGCGATTACATGGCACAGTCGGCCAGCTACAACTCTGAAGGGTTTCGGAATTCGCAGGAGGCGCAGGATAAACGCCAGTTCTTTTTCGATTCCATCGCGGTGCAGGAAACCCTTCAACAGCATCTGGTGGCGCAACTAAACCAGACCACGCTCGAGGCTGACGATCGGAAGGCGGCCGAGCTGATTATTGGCAATATCGATGATAACGGATTTCTCCAAAGCACGCCGGAAGAAATGGCTCTCAGTTCAGGAGTTCCGAAGGAAGATTTCGAGAAAATGCTTGCCCTGATTCAGAGCTTTTCTCCGCGTGGCGTGGGCGCGCGCGATTTGCGCGAGTGTTTGCTCATTCAGTTGCAACGCGACGGAAGGGAAAGCAGCCTCGAATACAGAATCGTCTCCGAGCACATGGAAGATTTGGGCAGGCGGCGCTTTTCCGAGATTGCGCGACGGATGGGCATCAGCGTCGAGGAAGTGCAAAGCGCCGCCGACAAGATCGCGCGACTGAATCCGCGTCCCGGGCAGGCCTTCACCGCTGCCCCGCAAAACTACGTGCTGCCGGACGCGACCGTCGAAAAGGTGGATGGCGATTACCAGGTCGTCTTGAACAACGAGCAAATCCCGCATTTGCGGATCAGCAATCTCTACAAAGACATCATCGCGCAAGGCAACAACGGTGCTGAAGTCAAAGATTACATCCGCGACAAAATCCGAAGCGGCAAATTCCTGATCCGATCGATCCACCAGCGTCAGCAAACGATTTCCAACATCGCGCAGCAGATCGTTTCCCGGCAGCGCGACTTCCTTGAGCACGGGCCATCGCATCTGAAACCGATGACTATGGCCGAAATCGCAGATGCGGTGGGGGTGCATGAGACCACGGTGAGCCGCGCTGTTTCCGGAAAATACATGGCCACGCCTCAGGGTATTTTCGAGATGAAATACTTTTTCACGTCCGGCTATCAAACCGCCACCGGCGAATCGATGAGCAACACGAGCGTGAAAGAGGCCATCCTCGATCTGGTGAAACACGAGAACGGCAGCGCACCGTTGAGCGACCAGCAGCTCGTCGAAATTCTGACCGAACGCGGAATTCCGATCGCGCGGCGCACGGTGGCCAAGTACCGCACCGAGCTGAACATTCTGCCAAGCCACATGCGGCGGAAATATTGACGCGAAGCGTCTGTGAGTCGTTAAAAAAGTTACAAGCGTTACATTGTTACAGCGGTGTAATGGTGCGTGTCCGCACCGCGCACTGTTTCGGCGCTTGAACGTTTCAAGGATTTAACATTGTAACTCTTGTAACCTTTGTAACTTTTAGCTTGCCCATGTCCCCTTCCCTTCGCGCAGCGGTTATCGCCGAATGGCGCGGTCTTCCCGAGAGGAAAATGCGGCCAGACCGGTGGCAAGCGCCGGCCGACTTGGTCCCGAAGTTGATGCAGCGGCTTGGGTTGCGCGAGCGCTTGCATGAAACAGAAGTAATTGAGGCGTGGTCAAAAATAGTCGGCGAATTCATCGCCGCCCACTCCGCGCCGGTGGCGTTACGTGAAGGCGTTCTCTACGTGCGCGTGCTGCAACCCGCTTTGCACTACGAACTCGAACAAGTTTCCAAGTCCGAAATCCTGCGAAAACTAAAGCAACGCTTCGGCGGGAAAACCATTCGCGACGTGCGCTTCCGCGTCGGCTGAGATCCAATCAGCTCTCCAGCGTTTTTGCTTTACAGCGGTCCCGTCATTTTGCTAAATCCCGCCTAGGCAGGGCCTCGCGAGCACTTGCGGATGGGAATCGCGAAAAACCATTTAGGAGGCTCTTATGAAGAAATCGATCGCTGCAACATTCCACGTAGCGTCTCTCTGGCTCGCGGACACCAACTCCCACGCTTACGGGTTAATCGCAGTTCTCTTTTTAGCTGGTTGCATCGCCACTGAGAATCGATGGGAAGCGAGCCAGATGCGGGCACAGGTGATGAGTTATTACAATGATGAAATTATGGAAAATCTGATTAAAGCCGACGAGCAGCTGCCCTTTGTC
>QHOW01000027.1 GCA_003219435.1 Verrucomicrobiota bacterium
TACCCGCAAGATCGACAGCGGCTCGCGCAGCATTTCCGGTTTGTAGAAAAAGACGTAGCCGAGCCGGCCACCAATGATGACACCGAAAAGCGCGCAGCCGGTGATAAAGTCTCCAACCTTTTCCACAGGCAGATCCGCATAACCGGTTTTCGCCAGGACGCGCAGAAGCACGTAGCTGCAAACGAACGCCAGCACATAAGCCAGACCGTACCAGCGCGGCCCGACATTATCGTAAATCCGAAAAATAATCGGATCGAGATTATGGAGATAGTAAGCGAGCATGAAATCAGCGGTGAAGGAGCGACTCGATTTTAGCCATGACATCATCGAGACATTGCCTTGAAGCTCGGCCGATAAGAGTGGCCCTTCGTGCACGCCAGTCGAGGCTGCGAACCTGATCACAGAGAATTACGCCTCGGACTGAATCTGGAGGATCGACCTGTGTCTCGAACGGGTAGCCTTTGATCTTAGACGTAATCGGACAGCAAAGCGCCAGACTCGCCTTCGCATTGTAATCTCTCGGAGAAACAACCAGAGCAGGCCGGCGCCCTTTTTGCTCGTGGCCGACTTGTGAATGAAAATCAAGCCAAACGAAGTCGCCACGTGCCGGAACGTAACGAGGCATCACCAAGCTTCGTGGCCAACGCGACGCCCGGTGTCGACTTCGCGGTGGCGATTACGGGGTGAAATCTTCTTCACCAACGTGGCTAGCGAATAAGAACGCTTCGAAACCGGCGCAATTATCAGCTTGCCGTCCGCGATTGTGACTTCTACTGGCGATCCCCGGTGGACATGAGACTCACTCGCCAGATGCCGCGGAATGCGGATCGCCAAACTATTGCCCCATCGTTGGATCGCCGTTTTCATTGTGTCTACATCGGATATACCGAGTTCTCTCCCGAACGCAATGTCTGAAATCAAACACATTTTTTTAACACCTTTCGCAGAAAAGGCGCGGTGCGACTGATACGATTCTTCGCGACTTGTTCCGGCGTCCCAATAGCAACAACCTCGCCGCCATCGGCTCCGGCTTCCGGGCCAAGATCAACAATGTAATCGGCTTCTGCGATTACACTGAGATTGTGTTCAATCACAATCACTGTGTTTTCTTCGTCCACGAGCCGATGCAGAACGTTGAGTAGCAACTTAATGTCCGCCATGTGCAGGCCGATGGTCGGTTCCTCCAGCAAATACAATGTGGATCCTGGCTTGCGCATTTTTCGAATCCGCTCATTCGCAGCGCGATTGACGCCCCGCTTTAATTGCGTCACGAGCTTAAGCCGTTGCGCTTCGCCACCGCTCAAGGTCGGGCTCGGCTGCCCAAGCTTGAGATAGCCGAGCCCAGTATCAACCAGCAATGCAAGCGGGCACGCAATTTTCGGGTGCGCCGAAAAAAACTGGGCCGCTTCTTCGATCGTCATCTCCATCACGTCGCCAATCGATTTTTCGTTGTAGAGGACTTCGAGCGTTTGCGGATTGTACCGGCGGCCGCGACAATCTTCGCATGGCACGTAGCTGCTGGGCAGAAAATTCATCTCCAGCTTGATCGCGCCATGACCCTTGCATGTCTCGCAGCGGCCGCCTTCCGCGTTGAATGAGAATCGGCTCGCCGAATACCCGCGCACGCGCGACACCGGCAGTTGCGCGTAGAGATTCCGGATTTCGTCGAACACTTTGATGTAAGTGCCCGGCGTCGAACGCGACGTTTTCCCGATTGGCGATTGATCGACTTCATACACAGCTTCGATATCTTGCGCGCCGCTAACGAGGTTGAACAAATCGCCGTTGCCCGCGCGTTTTTTCTTTTCCAATTCGTCACGCACCGCGGGCCAAAGCACATCGTGCATTAATGTCGATTTTCCCGAACCGGAAATGCCGGTGATGACCGAAAGTCTTCCGATCGGAAAGCGAACATCGACATCTTTCAAATTGTTCGCACGAGCCCCGCGAAGTTCGATCCAGTTTTCGACGTCGCGGAGTGACCGGCGTGATCCGCGAATGGGATGGTGCAGCGGCGTTTTCAAGCAACGAGCGGTCTCGGAATTTAGGTTCCTCTCGATGTCGCACAGCGTCCCCGTCGCCACCACTTGGCCGCCGTGAATTCCCGCTCGCGGTCCGAGATCGACAATGTGATCGGCGCGCCGCATTGTTTCTTCGTCGTGCTCGACGACGACGAGAGAATTGCCTTTGTCCCGCAGCGCGGTGAGGGTTTCGAGCAGTCGCAGATTGTCGCGCGCATGCAAACCAATTGTGGGTTCGTCCAACACGTAAAGCACGCCGCGCAAGTTCGAGCCCAGCTGTGCGGCCAGACGAATTCGCTGCGATTCACCGCCGCTCAGCGTTTTTGCCGAACGGCCAAGCGCGAGATAACCGAGACCGACTTTTTCCATGAAACGCAACCGCTGTTGAATTTCCGGGAGCAGCTCTTCGGCGATTGTTTTCTGTGTTCCGCGAAACCGCAGTTTCCCCGTGAGCTTCCGCGCTACGCTTGCCGAGAGAGCGGTGAAATCGTTGATCGCATATCCCTGCACACGAACATAACGCGCCACCGCGTTCAGACGCGAGCCGCGGCAGCCCGGGCACTCGCGCGCTTCCTCTTCGTCAATCCATTCAGATTCCCGCTCTGCCGCCAGTTCGTTCTCCAGGATCGATTCGCCGTTGTCACTCGCGCCGGTTTGCAGATCGCTGTCCCAAATTTCACCGAACCCGCCACATTCCTCGCAAGCACCATGCGGGGAATTGAACGAGAACAAACGTGGATCGAGTTCCTCGAAGGCGCGGCCGCAACCAGGACAACTCATCTCAGTGCTCACGACAGTCAGACGATTTTTCGAATCGAGCAGACGCGCGGTGCCCCGACCGATCTCCAGAGCGCGCTGAATAATGTGGCGCAAGTTTGTAATTTGTGCGTTCTCGGATTCGGAACTTACAAGGTCGCGCCACTTTAAGCTCCCGCGTCCGATCACTCCGAGAACGACGTCGATCGTGTGCTCTTTAAAACGCTCGAGTTTTCGAAATTGAGAGATGGGAATCAGCTTTCCATCCACATAAAGCGTATCGAAGCCCTGGCGCCCAGCCCAGTGCACCACATCGGTATGAAAACCTTTGCGCGCCTTGACGAGTGGCGCGAGCACCTTGAGTGCTCCGCGTTTCGCCGCTGATTCGACCTGTTTTACGATCGCAGCGACGTTCTGCTTTTCAACGGGCAAATCGCAATCGGGACAAAATTGTGTTCCGGTTTTGGCGAAGAGCAATCGCAGGAAATGATAAACCTCCGTCACGGTGGCGACAGTCGATTTCCCGCCGCCGCGCGTAACTCGCTGCTCGATGGCAACGCTCGGCGGCAAACCCTCAACGAGATCGACATCGGGTTTTTCGAGTTGCTCGACGAACTGCCGCGCGTAAGGCGACATGCTGTCAAGAAATCTTCGCTGTCCTTCGGCAAACAGAATGTCGAATGCGAGCGTGGATTTGCCGGAGCCGCTCAAACCGGTGATCACCACGAGTTGCTCACGCGGGATCTTTACATTGATGTTTTTGAGATTGTGTTCGCGCCCCCCGTGGACGGTGATCGCGCCGTTGCGCCATCCGTCCCCGCGTTGATTGGGGAGCGCGAGCATTTTGCTCGCACCGTCCGGCATGTTGCCGGACGGCTCGTCGGCCACGCGCAGTGCAAACTCGTTATCGTCACCCGCGTAAACACGCTGCGTGGTTCGCGGCAGAATGCCGCGAACGGCGGGCAACATGCCCGCGCTCCCCAGAATCTGCGCGAGAAATTTTCCGGTGTGTGAGTTCTGAACGCGGGCAACTTGCTCTGGCGTTCCCACTGCGACCACTTCGCCGCCTTGGTCTCCGGCTTCCGGGCCGAGATCGACAATCCAATCGGCGCACTTGATTACTTCGAGATTGTGCTCAATCACCACGACCGAGTGACCAAGATCGACCAGCCGCTGAAATAATCGCAGCAACATCGCTACATCGTCGAAATGCAATCCCGTCGTTGGCTCGTCGAAGATGAACAAATTTCCGATTTCCGATTGCGGATTGCGGATTGCGGATTGCTCACCCTCTGCGAGATGTCCGACCAGCTTCAGCCGCTGCGATTCGCCGCCCGAAAGCGTGTTGAGTGGTTGACCGAGTCGCAGATAGCCGAGCCCGACTTCCTGGAGCACTTTCAGTCCGCCGGAAATTTGCGCGCCACGCTCCTCACGGACATGAGCGAAGAATTCGATCGCTTCTGTCACCGTCAGGCGTAGCAAATCGTGAATTGATTTGCCGTGTAGTTTCACTTTCAACACATGCGGCTGAAATCGCCGGCCTTCGCATTCTGCGCAGCGCACGTATAGATCGCTCAAAAATTGCATCTCGATCTTTTCATAACCTGTGCCCGAGCAGCGCTCGCAACGGCCGCTGCCCGAGTTAAATGAGAAAGCGCCGGTGGTCAGTCCCTGCGCCATCGCTTCGGGCTGGGCGGCGAACAATTCGCGCACGCGATCGTAAAATCCGAGATAAAGGAGCGGAGTTGATCGGGGTGTGCGCGCGAGCGGCGCCTGATCGACCATGACTACGTCGCGGATCCGATGCGCACCCGTGACCGATTTGCACGCGCCCGGTTCCTGATCGGAAGATTGGCCCTTCGCGATGAGAAGATTCCGATAAAGCACGTCGTGAATCAGCGTGGATTTTCCAGAACCGGAAACTCCGGTCACGCATGCGAAGACGCCTAATGGCAGATCGACATCGATGTTCTTTAGATTGTGCTGGCGAGCGCCGATGATCTTGATGAACGACGTCGATTTGCGGCGCGATTTCGGGACTGGAATTGATTTGCGATTCGTCAGGTAATCGCGCGTGAGTGACTGGGTAGCGCATGCGTCTCGCGTGCTGGTTTCGGCGTCGCGCCGAAACAGGCTTTCCCTCGATCCACCACTGGCTTGCGGCAACGCGTCTCGAAAAGTTCGCGATGGCGGGACACCATCGCCAGCACGCGAGACGCGCGCGCTACCCGGAGCCATGGTATCGTGCGCGAGAAAATCGTCCAACGACCCGCTCCAAACCAATTCGCCTCCATGTTCGCCGCGCCCGGGACCGATATCGATTAAGTTATCAGCCGCGCGGATGATTTGTTCCTCGTGTTCGACCACGAGCAGCGTATTGCCTTTATCGCGCAAGTTTTGCATCACCCGCACGAGCCTGCCGACATCGCGCGGGTGTAAGCCGATGCTCGGTTCGTCCATGACGAAAAGCGTGTTTACGAGCGAGGCTCCCAGACAGGTGGTCAGATTGGCCCGTTGCACTTCGCCACCGCTCAGCGTGCGCGTCGAACGATCCAGCGTGAGGTAACCGACTCCGACTTCGCAAAGGTAATTGAGGCGCGCGCAAATCTCATTGCGCAACATCTGGGCGGTCGAATCGCTGGGGGGGATGTCACTCTTACTCAGGAAATCGCGCGCGTCGGAAATCGAAAGCGCCTGAAACCAAGGCAGTGTTAAACAAGGAGGGGCGCTTTCCAAAGCGCCCTGCGGCGGCTGGAAAGCCGCCGCTCCTTGGATCCTGTAATTCAGCGTCTCGGGCTGGTATCGTCCGCCGTTGCAACTCGGGCAGGTCGTGTATGCGCGATACCGGCTGAGCAAAACGCGCACATGCATCTTGTAGGTCTTGCTCTCGAGCCAGCGGAAAAAACCGCGAACGCCATACCAGCGATCGTTTTCGTAGTCATCGTCGGTGTAATCGTCCGAGCGCTTTTCACCTTCTATGACGAAATCCTGGTCGGCCTTCGGCAATTCCTCGAATGGCACATTGATATCGATCTCTTCGCGGGCGCAGGCCCTGAGCAGATCCTTTTGCGATTCGCCAAACTCGGCCCCGCGAAAAACTCGCACTACCCCTTGCTTGATACTTAAACTCCGATCCGGAATCGCTTTGTTAAGATCGATCGCAATCGTGCGGCCAAATCCGCGGCATTCGGGACATGCACCGAGTGGATTGTTGAAACTAAAAAGCCCGGGTCCGGGCGGGCGAATATCCAGATCGCAATGGGCGCAATGCCAACCGGTGGAGAAGGGAAGAGGGTGATCAGTGATCAGTGATCGGTGATCAGTGGGACGTTGGGCGCCTGCCGCGCCGTAGCCTTGCGAAGGCGGGTTGGGCGTTGAGCGTTGAGCGTTTTCCGCGATCAAGATGACGTTAACCTTGCCTTTTCCGAAACGCAGCGCGATTTCGATGGCTTCCACCAAACGCGCGCGGTTTTCTTCGCTGATGGCGATACGATCCTGAATAACCTGGATGCGTGCGCCCAGTCGTTTGATCTTTGGCTCGGCATCCACGCGCACAATTTCGTTGTCGATCCACACGCGCAGATAGCCTTGCTGCTGAAGAAAATCGAAGAAATCGCGCGGTTGGGTTTTTGCGGGGACTGGAATCCAAAAAGTGATGAGAACATTCCTTCCAGCAAACTCGCGGCACGTTTGATCGGCGATTGATTTCGCCGTTTCCAGCCGAATCTCGCGACTACAGCTGGGGCAAAACGCGTGCGCGACCCGCGGCCATAGCAATTTTAAATAATCGTTGATTTCCGTCATCGTGCCGACGGTCGAACGCGATGACTTTACCGGGTTCGATTGCTTGATGGCGATCGCTGGGGGAATGCCACGAATGTTGTCGACTCGCGGCTTGTCCATGCGGTCGAGGAATTGCCGCATGTAGGGGCTGAACGTCTCGACGTACCGGCGCTGGCCCTCGGCGTAAATGGTTTCGAAGGCCAGACTCGATTTGCCGCTGCCGCTCGGGCCCGTAACAACCGTGAGTTTGCCAAGTGGAAGATCGACATCGATGCGTTTGAGATTGTTTTGGCGTGCACCCCGAATCTCGACGCAGTCCGCCGTGGCGGACGTGGCGACTCGATTTTTTCCAACAACCTTTGAACCCACTGGAGACAGTTCCAGATACGCGCGCAGTTCGCAAATTTCGCGCGTAAAAAACAGTTTATTCCTTGAAACGCGCGGCGAGTTGTTCGCGTTGCTTCTGCAACTCCTGCGGAACGACGCCTCCGAGCGAATCGAAAAACTTTTTGTGTTCAGCCAATTCTCTTTGCCACTCCTCGTGATCGATGCCGAGAAGTTCGATGACGTCTTTGTGCTCGACGTTGAGCTCATCAAGATCGAGATCGTGCGGGCCGGGCAACCAGCCGATGGGCGACTTAACCGCGCCCCCGGTTCCTTCGCAGCGATGGATGATCCATTTGAGCACCCGCATGTTCTCGCCGAAACCGGGCCAGAAAAATTTCCCGTCCGTGCCTTTGCGAAACCAGTTCACGTTAAAAATAAGCGGCGGATTGGTGAGGCGCTTTCCGACCTTAAGCCAATGCCGGAAGTAATCGCCGATGTTGTAGCCGCAAAATGGCAACATCGCCATGGGATCACGCCGAACCTGGCCAACCGCTCCGGTTGCGGCCGCGGTTGTTTCCGAAGCCATCGTCGCGCCGAGATAAACGCCGTGCTCCCAGTCAAACGTCTGAAACACGAGCGGCATCGTATCGCTGCGGCGTCCGCCGAAGATGATCGCGCTAATCGGGACGCCGTCGCCTTTTTCAACGTCGATATCGAGCGCGGGATTGTTGCGCATCGGCGTGGCGAACCGGCTGTTTGGATGCGCGGCCTTTTCTTTTGAGTTCGGCGTCCAATCGTTCCCGCGCCAATCGATCGTGTGCTTCGGCGGCGCGCCGTCTTTTCCTTCCCACCAAACATCGCCGTCGTCAGTCAACGCAACGTTGGTGTAAAGCGTGTCGTGCTCGATCGATTTCATCGCGTTCGGGTTCGACTTGTAGCTCGTGCCGGGCACGACCCCGAAATATCCGTTCTCCGGATTCACCGCATACAGTCGCCCATCGCGGATCTGCATCCACGCAATGTCGTCGCCGACGGTGGTGACTTTCCAGGCGTTGAAATGCTTTGGTGGAATGAGCATCGCGAAATTCGTTTTGCCGCATGCGCTTGGGAACGCTGCTGCCACGTAATGTTTTTTTCCGTCGGGTGATTCGACGCCGAGGATCAACATGTGCTCGGCCATCCAGCCTTGTTTACGCGCGAGATACGAACCGATTCGTAGCGCCAGACATTTTTTGCTCAGCAAAACGTTGCCGCCGTATCCTGAGCCGACAGAGATAATCGCGTTATCCTGTGGAAAATGGCAAATGAACCGGCGCGCAGGATCGACATCTAATAATGAATGTACACCGCGGTTCCATTCCGCGTTCGGATCGTCGCCGAGACGTTTCAAAGCGATTTCGCCCATGCGGGTCATGATCCGCATACTGAGCACGACATACTTTGAATCGGTGATTTCAAAACCCACTTTCGTTAAGGGCGAATCGGGCGGCCCCATGATGTAAGGCACAACGAACATTGTGCGCCCGCGCATCGCGCCTCTGAGCAGTCCGCGCAATTTCGAATACGTTTCCGCCGGCTCGGCCCAATTGTTTGTCGGGCCTGCTTCCTCTTTGGTCGGTGTGCAAATGAAAGTAAATTGCTCGACCCGGGCGACATCGTTCGGATTTGATCGATGCAAATAGGAGCGCGGAACTTTTTTCTCGTTCAGCTTGATCAGCACGTTCTGCTTCAACGATTCCGCGACCATGAATTCGTTTTCGCGATCAGATCCGTCGCACCAGAAAATGTTTTCCGGGTTGGTGAGCGTTCCGATTTCGTGCACCCAATCGAGGACCGCCTGGTTGTCCGGCTGTGCATCGCCGATTCCGGTCGGAGCGAATATGGCAGGCGCGACATTTTTCATGAAGGGGAGATGTTCATCTTAACCACGAATGAACACGAATAAACACGAATCCGAAGAAGGCATTAAATTGGCCGGTATTTTCATTCATGTCCATTCGTGCCTGCCGCGTCGCAGGCATTGCGAAGGCGGGTTTATTCGCGGTGCGCCCGTCGTTTCGCTTGCGTAGACGCAATGCGCGGCATTAATTGAAAGCATGTTCGGGGTGACCACCTCCGATGATTATCGGCCGGTTGCGTGGATGGGCCGCTACCCTGTCGACGTGACGACGATGCTGGTCGGCGTGCACGTTGCGTGTGCGATTCTTACCGCCATCCTCGTCGCATTCCGCGCAGATTTGATCTTAGCCTGGTTGCAGTTTGATAGTGCGGCAGTTTTGCGCAGCGGGCAGGTCTGGCGCCTCTTCACCTATGCGTTTGTTCATGAACCACGGACTCTCCTTTGGTTCGCCGTGGAGATGTACTTTCTTTTTGTCTTCGGACGCGAGGTCGAACGCTTCATTGGGCGAAACGCTTACATCGCGCTTTACGCGGTCTTGTTAATCGCGCCAACGATTGTGCTGACCGCCTGGGGGCTCTGGCAGCCTTCTGCTCTCGCCGGTTCACCTGCGTTGCACTTTGGAATCTTTGTTGCTTTTGCCACCATCTATCCCCGGGTGGAGCTGTTCCTGCGGATCATGGCAAAATGGATCGCCCTCATTCTCGCGGGCGTTTACACCTTCCAATTGCTCGCCTACCACGCTTGGACTGAACTGGCCGTGGTCTGGACGAGTATCGGTGCAGCCTTTCTCTTCATTGAATTGCGCGGCGCTGGGCCGGAGCTTGTCTGGTGGAGTGACCTGAAAGCGCGATTTGGTCCAAAGCCGAAATTTCATGTCGTGCAGAAAGCGCGCCCGCGATCCGGAAGTGGCCGGACGGAGTCGGACGATGTTTACGCGTCGATCGATCCGATCCTCGATAAGATCTCGAAATTCGGCATTGGAAGTTTAACCGCGAACGAGCGGCGGCAACTGGACCGCGAACGCGAGCGCCTTTTGAAAAAATCGGAATAGACGAACGTTTTTCTTAGCCCACAAGACACGCGAATCGGCCGAGAATGAAAAGCCGTAAGTGGATCGCTGTGTCTGAAATTTCGTGTCTTTTCGCGTGTTTCGTGGGCCCAAAATCAGCCTTGTAAGCAAGTGGCGATTGCAGGCAGAATTGGGTTCCCAACCCGAGAAAGGACTCTGCAATGCCATCAGGAATATCTCTGCACATCGGTCTGAATGCCGTTGACCCGAAGCAATACAGCGGCTGGTCTGGCGAGCTTTCAGGGTGCGAATTTGACGCCAAAGATATGCGAGCCATTGCGAAAAGGCATGGATTTGCTACGACGCTTCGAATGACCAAAAGCGCAACGCGCAACAAGATTCTGGGCGATCTGAAGAGGGCCGCGAAAAAACTGAGGAGAAACGATATCTTATTCCTCACTTATTCAGGGCACGGCGGTCAAGTGCCGAACACGGGCAACGATTTTGAGCCGGACGGCTTTGACGAGACCTGGTGTCTTTACGATGGCGAACTGATTGACGACGAACTTTACAGCGCGCTGGGCAGTTTCGCGGCGGGCGTGCGAATATTCGTGCTGTCCGACAGTTGCCACAGTGGCACTGTTTTGCGGGAAGCTAGATTTGCCGCGCTCGGTGTGACGCCAGCGCGTCCACGAATGATGCCGCGAGATATCGATTTGCGCGAACTAAATCCAAACTTTGGCGGGAGCCGTGCCGTGCGCGAAAAATTCATGGGCCGAAATGGCAGCACCAAGAAATTGGGCGCAGCCATGAGTTTGCGCGAGCATCGAACCGAGAATGAATATGACAAAGCGCCGAGTGGCCGTCCGGGACCTTACATGCCGGTCGTTATGACGGCGTGCGA
>QHOW01000028.1 GCA_003219435.1 Verrucomicrobiota bacterium
GGCGCTTAAGTTCTCAACCCGTACAACCAACTTGTCGCGAAAACCACCTGCTGCAGGCATGACTATTCCTGCCAGAAAGGCGCCGAAAAGCGCATGAATCCCGATCAGTTCCGTGCTCAGCGCAGAAACAAGCACCACCCCAAGAACAACAGCTAGCATCGCTTTACTCGGGTCAGGACGCTCTAGCGCCGACTGTCCAAGCCAACTTGGCAGCTTTGGTTTGATGACGAAGAGCATGAGCGCAATAAAGACCAGTACGAGACCGAGATTGAAGGCTGCTCCACCTACACTGGTTGCTCGCGCGATAGCCACCACGAAGGCCAGCATGCTCCATGCAGTCACATCATCCACCGCCGCGCACGCGGTGGCGGTGCTTCCTAGCGACGTTTTGAAAATACCGCGGTCTTGCAAGATACGAACCAGCACAGGGAAGGCGGTGATGCTCATGGAGATCCCCATAAACAGGGCGAAGGCAAGAAATGACGCCCCCGGTTGCGCGAGATGGCTGTATAAGAACAATGCCAGCGTTACACCTAAAAAATAGGGGATGACGATGCTCGAATGGCTGACGACAATCGCGGTCTGCGCCTTGTGGCGTAACTGCGAGACGTCTAGCTCCATGCCCACGGCGAACAGAAACAGGCAGACTCCTATCTGACTGAAGAGCCTCAGTGCATCCAGGGATGATGCAGCGAAAACGAAGTGAAATGCGTTGGGTGCCAGCAGGCCGAAGAGCGAGGGACCTAGAAGGATGCCTGCCACCATTTCCCCTATGACCGCGGGTTGTCCACAACGGCTAAAGATCCAACCAACCACACCAGAAGCGCCAATGATAATAAAGAGCTGCAGGAAAAGCCGGCTTAATGGACTGGTCGCATTCTGCCCTAAGCTGGACTTCACTGCGGCGAAAAATGAAGAGTCACTAACGTCAGTTACGTACGCGCTAGTTTCTGCTACCGACTTAGTTGGGATTGGAGAAGGGGGCGGAGGCAGATGGCTCCCCAGATGCAGGATAAAGAATATGCCAAACCCAACAATACTGACAATGACCAAATACAACTGGGCTGTGCGTTTCATAGGTAATAATATACTTGTCTGACCGCGTTAGCGGTCTATTATATGGCCTCCGCCGTGACAGTCACGGAAGGGCTTTACGCTTCCGCAAGTTCCTCGTCCTTCGCTTTGGCCGCAGGGCTTGGCGTTTTAGCCACACGCTTTACGAGCGTTTCAAAGCGCTTCGCAGCGCTAGCCCCATTGCGGGCATCGTGCGCCAGTCGCGCAAGCGTTTCTTCCCGCGTCTCAGTCTTTTTCATGGTTTAAGGTCGTGTCGCTTCAGGCAAGCAATTTTCATCAGCATCGTTATAGTCGGTATATTGTGTCGAAGAAACCGTCCGCGCGGACACGCCAGCAATATGTTGTCCAATGTTCGCATCCAAAAATATCAAAGTAAGTAAGCTTCCCGAAAAGCAGTATCACAAGGACGGGATTGCTGAGGGCATCCAAATCTGCCTGCGTCATTTTCTTCCCGCCGTTGATACTCGCCTGTTGTATCAATTCGCCATTTGGAGGAACGAGACCAACACTGATGACGCCTTTGCCCCCTACCAGCAAGCCCTCAAAGTCGGGATCGGGATCGGAAAGTTGTTTACCCTTCGTGGCTACAAGCCCAACGAGGTGCTTGGCGAAAGTTTTCCCGGTATTCTTGATCGTTACGGTAATCACAAAGGGCTTGTCCAATTCTGGCTTTCCGGAAATATGGGAACCGGCGACCCATGCGCGTTGATCGAGATGCGAGCTATCCCTAGCCAGCTTTATGGCATAGGCAGCGGCATGAGTCGATTCGATCTGCTGCCGGAGTTGACAGTAATAAAACAGCAAGCCAGCAATAGCGGCAAGGGCGAGGACTCCGTTGACGATGACCTGCGGATGTCTCCACCTGTTATCACGCCAGCATCGCTTCTTTGGTTTGTTCCGGGATGGTTGAGTTGCATTTTCGCCTTGGGATGGCTCGGTCGACTGGATAAGTGTCCGCTTTGGTTGCGATTGCTTGGCGGGGCTATCGGCCTCGTCCTCGGTGTTCTGGCTCATTTTGATCACGTCGTGCGCGCTACCGTGAAGCTGCAAAGCGGCGGACCGATGCCGTTATTTTCCGATTATTTTCGGAACGAGTTCACGTGCGAGCCTGGTGAATACGGCAACGGCGCTATTCTTGTCCGAGTCGCTCAGCCGCAGCAATCCGATTTCAACCGAGAGGTTTTTGCCGCGCAAGCGAACGGCTTTTAGTCCCGTGATACCATGGAGCGCAATCTCCGGAAGCAGCGCGGCGGCGTTCACCGTCGCGAGTGAGCGGAGCAATGCTTCGATCGAGCTGATCTCAGCCACGGTTTGCGGCCGCACCAGGTATAGGCGGCAGATATCGTCAGTCATTCGCCGGATCACGAACGTATCGGGCAGTTGCAAAAGTCGCTGTTCGTGTATCTCGTGGAAGTTCACGAAAGATCGCTTCGCCCACGGATGCGACGCCGGAATAATCAAACTGATTTCGTCACGCCAAAGAGGATCGTAACGCAGGTTTGGCGAGTGGCGGGTGAGGAAACCAAGGCCAACGTGCACCCGGCCTTCTTCCAGCGCCGTCTCGATATCGGGCGAGGAGAATTCCTGCACTGTGAGTCTGATCCCCGGGTGGGCGGCGACAAACGCTCCAAGCAATTTCGGGAGCAATGCGACATCAAGGAAAGGCACGATACCGACATGCAGCGCTCCGCGGAGCTGCGTTGGCTCGCGACTTAGTTCCTCCAGGCAATTTTCCAACTGACGTAGCATCGCGCGCGCATGCTCCTCAAAAACCATTCCCGCCGGCGTGAGCAAAATTCGTTTTCCGCGGCGCTGGAAAAGCGTCAGCCGTAAGCCCGCCTCGAGGTCGCGCATCTGCTGCGAGACGCTCGGCTGCGAGAGGCCCAGGCGATTAGCTGCGCGGCTGAAACTGCCCGCTTCGGCTACCGCCAAGAAATAGCGTAGCTGGCGGATTTCCAGCGGATCGTGCGTCATTCCGCTTGAATATCGCCCCGTTCAACCTGTGGACGCAAATCCCCTAAATTTTTTTTAAAAAAAGCTTCCATAGCCTTTACCTATTGGTCTATTTTCAATTCCTTGATGAAGATCACCATAAAAATCAGCCAGAAAATTACTCGAATAATTCAAGGCTTGCTCCTGGTCGTCGCTTGTCTTTGCGCCCGGCCAGGCTTTGGTGGCCAACCCGAACTCGACGCAAAATCGACCCCTCCGCCACCACCACTCGAGAAGAAGGAGGCGAACCCGTTTTGTTTCCTCGATGGAAAGCTTTGCTTCGATATCCAGGATCGCCTTCGCTTCGAAGGCCGGAACAATAACTTTGACTTTAACAGCGACGTTGATTCGTTAACTGATGATAGTTGGTTATTGAATCGGTTTCGCATCGGCGTGGCAATCAAGCCGGTCGATTGGTTGAAGATTTACGCTCAGGGGCAAGACTCACGGGAGTGGTTCTCCGATCGCCCGAAGATTCCGGGCGCCATGGGCGCGGAGGGCGACGACCAGTTTGATCTACGCCAGGCCTATCTCCAGCTCGGGCCGAAGTCGGTGAACGCGACGATCGGCCGCCAAACGCTGGCCTACGGCGACGAGCGGCTCATCGGGATCTCTGAGTGGAATAACTTCTCCCGCACCTTTGACGCCGCGAAACTGCACTATGAGCAGGGCAAATTTTCTGTCGATGTCTTTTCCTCAACTGTCGTTTATATACTCCGTGATTCGTTTGACTACTCGGATTTGTTTAACGGGGCCGAGACGCACCGTGATCAGGTTTTCAGCGGGATATACGGGAGCACGACGGCGGTCGATCCCCTAACGATCGATTTGTATGTTTTGATCCTCGACGAGCGCAATCCCACCATGATTGTACCAGGAATCACCTACCCCGGGACGAGCCTTTCAACTCCTGGCACGCGAACCGATTTCGCGACCCTCGGCACGCGGTTGAAAGCTGATCCGAAAAAGCTCAATGGCTGGGAATACGAGGGAGAGTTTGCCTTTCAGACGGGCCAGGTGAGCGATCTCGATCTTACCGCTTTCGCGGCGCATATCGGAGGAGGTTACAATTTCAAATGTCCCTGGAGTCCGCGCCTCTTTGCCGAATACAACTACGCCAGCGGCGACCACGATTCGACCGACGGTAATATCGAGACTTTTCAAAATCTCTTTCCATCGAACCATCCCAAATATGGCTTCATGGACCTGTTCTCCTGGCAGAACATGCATAATCCCGAGCTCAGTCTCCGCGTGAAGCCAATCAAACCGCTCACCTTTGAGCTCGACGCTCACGCCTTCTGGCTCGCGGATACGAATGATGCCTGGTATCGTGCTAACGGCACCACGAGGGTACGGCCGATCACGCCTTCTGCCAGTAGCTACGTGGGTTCCGAAATTGACTTGGTAGCCACGTATCAGCCGGTAAAATTTCTCACTTTCCTTGCCGGCTACAGCCATTTCTTTGCCGGCGCTTATCTCGCAGATACCGGCCCGAGCGACGACGCCGACTTTGGTTATGTCCAGGCGATCATCAGTTTTTGAAGCCGTTCACTGCTTCGCGACGAGAAGCAGATCGATTGTGCGGAAATTTTTCTTCCCAAATCATTAATTATTGTTTTATTGTTAAAACCTTCACTCGCAAAATATGAAACCAGCAAAATTTATCGTTGCACTCGGCTTCTGCGCTCTGTTTCTAAGCGGATCCAGTAAGAAATCCACCGCTGCCATCGTTAACTCCAAACACGTTCGCATCGGCTACATTGGCCTCACGTGCGAAGCTCCGATCTTCACCGCATACGAGAAGGGTTTCTTCAAGGAGGAGGGACTCGAGCCGGAGCTGTTGAAATGTGCCTGGGCGAATTATAAAGACACGCTGGCGTTGGGGGGCTACGACATCACTCATCATCTGGTGATGTATTTCCTGAAGCCAATCGAGCAGGGGTTGGACGTAAGATTCCTGGCCGGAATCCATCGCGGCTGTCTGCGAGTGCAGGCGGGCGTGAAGACGAATATCCACACAATTCAGGATCTAAAAGGCAAGCGCATCGGAGTTCCCGGAATGGGCACGCCGCCATTCGTTTTCGCGAATCGTGTCTTCGGGACCCACGGGATTGATCCCGCAAAGGACATCACCTGGAAAGTGTTTCCCGCCGGCGAACTGGGGCTGGCGATCGACAAAGGCGAGGTAGATGCGGTCTGCAACGCCGAACCAATCGGCAGCTTGCTCCTCGCGCAGGGCAAGGTGAGAAACATTGCCGACCAGATGACGGACGCACCTTACAAAGACGAATATTGTTGCGAGGTTATCGCAAACGGCAAATGGGTGGACGCCAATCCTGACACGGCAGCGAGAGCAACGCGTGCTCTGTTAAAAGGCGCCAAATGGGTCGAAACCAATCCGAAAGCTGCCGCAGCCCTGGCGGTGGAGAAAAAATATCTCGCCTCGACAGTCGAACTGAACACTACCGCCCTCGCGGGTTTGCGCTACGTACCAAGTGTCCACCTGGCTGAGGAATCCGTTCACACTGCCGGGCGGGAGATGAAAGTCGCGAAGATGCTTTCTCCGGAGACCGATACCGAAGCGCTGGCCAAACGTGCATTCATGCATCTTCCCGGCGTGACGGACGAATGGATTAAGACCCTGGAAGTGGAGAAGGTGGCCGGAGGCCAGGCGCCGCCGGGTCAGGACATCAGGACGCTTGCGGAAGCGATATTGTCCGAGAAGAAGGACTGCTGTCTGCTTTCAGCGCAGAAATGAGCACAGCAGCGCGCTAGGTGATCGACTGTCTCCGTTGCTAGGGTTTTTGTTGTTATGGGTTAACAGGCTGATGAACATCAAAACCGATGTGCTCAATAATTGGTGGCGGACCAGGCGGCTCGACAGCGGCCATGTGTCTGAAGCGGGCACCGCAAAATAAAGGAGTAAGCCGATAGCAATCTGGCTACTGGGTCACGGAGCACGACCCGTAACTGGCGCCGTCGTTGCTCGGAGAGCGTCTTAAAGCGTTCGGGTGTGGCACGAATCCCCGTGGGGATCGATCGTGAAAATCGAAAGAGGGCTATACTGCCATTCGATGATCTGATTTAGAGTCGTGCGGCCGTCTTGGGAATGTGAACGAAAATGAGCGCCTCGTGATCCATCTAGAGGTCGAGTGTTACGGAATATGCGCCGGTGAAAAGCTATGCGCAAATGTCCGCGATTAATGCGAGTTACTCGAGTTAGGAGAGGCTTACGGCCAATTCTGTAGCGTTTTGTTTCTCGGCACGACGAGTTTCAATCAGACGGCGCATCGCGGCGCGCGATGCATTGTTCTCGACTGACTCTCCGTAAAGTCTGCCGGCGAAAAGATCGGTAATATCGTCCTGCGCCTTTCCACCGGCCATTCGTGTAAAGACGAGCGGATACTCCCAGAAACAATCAATCAAGTCTCGGACCGCGTCTTGTCCTTGGGTAGCTAATGCTTCATAGGCGGCAAAGGACTTTTCGTTCACTTCTTTTTCCGCTCCTAAGTGCTTAAGAATTGCCTCAACCGCAAACTCTGCCTCCTTCATCGAGAGAAAAACTCCGAAAGAAAAGATCGGATCGGTAAAGTGATGGGCGTCTCCCACGCAGACGAATCCTTTGCCGGTGAAATTGGGCACCGTATAGGAATAGCTCGAGATGGTTCGGACCTCCTCCACAAACGAAGTGTTGGTCACGCGCCGCGTAAGATCCGGGTTTAAGGTTAGAATTTCGTCGCGCAGAAAGTCTACCTTATCGAGCTTCCGCTCTTTGAAATATGGCGCTGGTACGACAACCCCTATACTGGTAATGGTATCGCTCAACGGAATCATCCACGCCCAATGGTCCTTTTGTTTGTAAAAAATTAGCGAGTTACCTGGTGCTAGTGACGTATCGGTGTCGGAGCCGGGGTCGAGAACCATATCAGTGAGCTGGGAAAAGACAGCCACCTGGCTCACATAACTGCCCTTGATCTTCTTGCCGGTGATCCCTCGATTGGCTAGAAACGTCGCCTGTCCGGAGCAATCTACCAGAACCTCACAGCGATGGTCTTCCAGCGCGCCTTTGGCGGTCCGGATTTGAACGCCGGTGATCCGGTCGTCCTCTTTGATCGGCGCCACGGCGTCGCATTCCATGTATTCCACGCCGCGGTTGCGTGCCGCGTCGAGCAATATCCGATCAAAGCTGCTCCGGACGACTGACCAGGTCCACGTCGGGATCAACGCGTTAGTCTCCGGGCAACGCTTTTTCACTTCCACCCAAAAGGGTACACCGTGTGGGTTGAACACTTTCACACCGTGCTTAATTGGATACTTCTGGCGAAGTAGTTCCTCTTCCAAGCCTAATCCACGTAGGTCGGCGCCGCATTCGCCGCTTAATGATTCGCCTATGTGAAAGCGAGGAAAAGATTCTCGTTCGATAATCAGCGGTTGAACGCCTGATCGAAGAAGGTGGAGGGCCGTTGCAGAACCCGCCGGACCTCCTCCGATGATGATGACTGGTCGCTTCTTCATGCGCTTTCTTTGCTAGGCGGCCATCGGGGCTACATCGTTTGCGGGCGTTTCTCTCACGTGCCAGAACCTCAGCGCTAGGAGCCAAGCGAGAACGCCGCGTTGCGCTCGGCATCTCGCTCGACCATATCGCGGAAAACATCCTCCCAACGGCTGTTGCAACTGGGATGCACGAATTCTTTACGCTCGATGACAAGCCTCTTATATCGCTGAAATTGCTTTGGATCTTCGAGAATTTGGAAAAACCCTTCGAACTTCTGATAGTTCTCGAAGAAGTCTCCCGAGAGCATGTAATGGCCTGCCGCCATTGCACTCTCATGCGCCTTGTGCGCCAATCCGTCTGCGCCGGCCTGGGCCCATGTTACAGCGTGCGGGTTGTAGAAGAGACGGATCATTCGATGCACGAAGTTATAGGCGCCCGTGATCTGCTTGTAAGCGGTAGCCATCATCTCGTTCTTGCCCTTGAGCCCTTCGGTGAGCTGCTTGTGGACGGCCGCGGCGACAAGATAGGAGCTTTTGATCGAGAGAAATACGCCGCTCGAGAAAATTGGGTCGATGAACCCACGCGCGTCTCCGACCATGGCGTAGTTGGAACCGTAGTGGTTCTTGACTTCGTAGGAATAGTTCCCGTTGATTAATATCGGGAGGAGCATTGTGCTGCCCTCCAGCAGCTCGCGGCAGAACTTCGAGCGCAGAAGCTCCTGCATGCAAAGGTCGTACTTCCAATCGGTCGACCCGCTCTGCCTCAGTTTCCGCTGTTCATCGCGAATGTATGAATTCTGGGCGACGAAACCGGCGGTGATGCGGCTTTCTCCGAGCGGAAATACCCAGACCCAGCCCTTCTGTTCTAAGCCCATGTAAATAATGATTGAGAGTCCTTCTTCGAGTCCGCCGCTAAGTTTAACGTTGCCCCAGTGCGACCAGATCGCGGTCCGGTCAAGTTCCTCGCGCGCCTTGCGCCAGTTGTTCTTTGCACCGATAAAGGCATCGCGCCCACTCGCGTCCACGAGGAATCGCGCGCGATGGACTTTCTTCTGACCAGCCGAATCCAGACTCGTTACCGTCACGCTATCGCTCGCAGCGGTGATGTCCGCTTCGATAACCGATGTTTCCTCATAGACTTCGGCCCCGTTTTTTGCGGCATTTTTCAACAGGATGTGGTCGAATTCGCCGCGGATCACCTGGAATGAAAGATATGTCTCGTCGTTGATGACGTGCTCAAAACACCAGGTGGTCGAGATGTTGCCATCGCGGTCGATGAAACGCACGCCCGGTTTGCGAACGAAGTTCCTTTTCAATTGATCGACCACCCCGAGATCTTCCAAGAGACAATAGCAAAACGGCAAAAGCGATTCACCAACGTGCTCCCGCGGAAATTTTTCCCGTTCGAGCAACAAAACGCGGTGATTTTGGCGCGCGAGCAAAGTCGCAGCGGTCGACCCGGCCGGTCCACCTCCAATAACGATAACGTCGTGCGAAGTTTTTTGTTCCATAGTCTTTGAAGGAGTCTCGCGCTGCTTGCAATAGTCGCGCGCCTGCGTAGAAATGCCGGTTATTATGGCTATTTGGCTTTCCAATGTCAACCCGAGAACCGAAAAATTAGCGTCAGCCTTGAGGAACGGTTCACTATTTTGCCATGTCTTTTCCAACCTCAGCGGGAAAATCGATCGGCAACGTCTCCAGCGGGAGATGGTCGGGCCTAGCAATTGAACGTTTTTTCTGGAAGAAGCCCAATTGTTTATCGCTCGCAAACGACGACCGCCGTGGCGTCAAAATTCTTCTTGTAACAAAGGATGAAAAATGGCGTGATTAGCGTAATTTCCTAATTCTTAGTGAAAACCGACGTCCTTATTGTTGGTGGCGGACCAGGCGGCTCGACAGCGGCTATGTGTCTGATCCGCGAAGGCATTAAGCCGATCATCCTCGAACAAGAAGCGTTCCCGCGCTTCCATATCGGCGAATCGATGACCGGCGAGGCTGGCCAACTGCTTCGGCGACTCGGGTTGGAGAAGCTGATGCTGAAAAAGCAGCATCCGGTCAAACATGGTGTCAAGGTTTTCGGAACGGGCGGCGTCAATAGCTGGTTTGTCCCAGTCTCGGCACGAGACGCAGATTGGCGGCTCAGTGCTGGCACTACCTGGCAGGTCCGTCGCAGCGAGTTCGATGTGATGATGCTTAAGGAGGCCGAGAAGCGCGGCGCTACCCTGCTTCGGGGCACGGCAACCAAGGCACTCCGGGCCAACGACGGCGCCGTGCGCGGTGTGACCGTGCGCTGGCCAGACGGTAAGAGCGAGGACATCGAAGGCGAGGTAGTCCTCGATTGTTCGGGCATGGCAACCTTTCTCGCCAATCAACGCGTTACTGGCCCAAAATACGTCGGTAGTTACGATAAGCAGATTGCTTTTTTCGCGCATGTGACCGGCGCAGTTCGCAACGACGGCGCTTCTGGGGAAAAGGCAAAAGACAACACGCTCATTTTTTACCAAAAGAAGTTCCACTGGGCTTGGTTCATTCCGATTGATAAAGAGGTCGTCAGTCTTGGACTGGTTTTACCGAGGGCGAACTTTCTAGAAACAAAACAAACTCCAGAAGAATTTTTCCGCACTACAATCCTGGAGATTAATCCCAACCTTCGACGGCGGCTTGCCGATATGAAATTGGTCGAGAAAGTACACGTAATCCCAAACTACTCCTACCAGGTCCGCCGCTTTTGCGGAAAAGGTTTCATCTGTATTGGAGATGCACACCGCTTCATCGATCCAATATTTTCCTTCGGTCTTTCAGCCACGATGCGCGAAGCGGAATTCGCTGCGCCGCTGGTACGCAAGTATCTCGAAGGCGAGGGACGCGACAAATCCAATCCCTTCGCCGAACATCAGGTCTTCTGCGAAAAGGGGATCGATAATCTCGAGGACATGGTCGATTTGTTCTGGGAACAGCCGTTCGTGTTCGCGACTTTCCTGTACCATCGTTATCGCGACGAGCTCATTGATGCCTTCGCCGGGCGCGTTTATGAGACCGAGCGGCAGCCCTCACCGGCCATTCAAAAATGCCGCAAATTACTCAAACGGACGCGTGACTACGACCACGAAGATGATTATTCCATGCCTATCGGTTCACGCTTTCATCCCGAGCGCGCCGCTTTGTGGGAACCTAATTCGCCTATTTCAACGACCGAAGAATGGATGGTCGCGCAATCCACAGGCAAGCTTGCAGATCAGTCTTTTTGACGAAGATCGATTGCTCCGACTATCTCAGCCGGGATAAGCCTGCATTTCGGGCCCCTAGCCCCGAAGGTCAAAAAGGATAGCGTAGGCGTAATTCAGGTCGGTGATCGAAGTGATCCTATCGGTAACCTTCCAGGTCGTGAGAACATCGCTGAGATAGCGGTAGCCGTGATTGTCACGGGGGTTCTCAGGTCCGGCATGAGTCATCGCCGCACAGCATACTTTTCCCTTGCAGCAATTCATCATGGCGCCTCCATAGAATGACGGAGCGTCATTATTATCCTCCAATGCCACGTTCACTCCCCGATCGATACCGGCGTAAACGTCGAGATCGGGCGCTACATGCAGAGTCAATAGCGCGCCGGTTCCGTGAAACGGACAGCCGAAATTAAAGATGTAGTCACGCGAGTAGAAGACGTTGCGGCGCGGGTCACTCATGTCCGCGCCGAAGCAAGTCATGAACTCGCCGAGCTTAAGATCCAATCCTCCCGCGTTGCCCGAGATGGGGAAGTGCGCTAGGAACCATAACTCCGGGATGTCCGGCTGCACCGTGTCGTCAGTAATTAGGTCCAACAGGCCGATAGATTTCAGATAGCGCGCGTCGCTGCCGTAGAGAAACTGGATCCTGAACGCCCAATCGAATCGATCAGCCATCCTCGGGTCGAGCCCGCGTTCGGCAGTGAGGACGAATTGATTCAGGAGCGGTTCATTTGCGCGATCGTCGAGGAGGCGACCGAAGTTTTGGTTGTCGACCGGGGAGGCGAAGTTGCCGGTATGCCGTTTTCAATCCAACCGTAGAATCTAGAGCCAGGCTGGGGCGACATCATTTCCATCATTCCCGCCATTGGCTTTGATTGCGTGGAATTGACCGCAGCCGTTTCGTCAGCGGGAGCAGTTTTCAGTAACAGCGTCGCGGCCAGCATAGGGCCGAGAGTTAGAATCGGTTTCATGAATTCGAACAGCTAGAAGCAACGAGCTGTTTGCACATGAAGCGGCAGGTCAGACGCAGATACGATCAGCTCGACTCAGACGCCATTTCCGCCAGCGACCGACCAGCGAAGTGCATCGTTTCCAGAATGTCACCGCGGAGGCGCAGGAAATCCGGGCTGCTGCGGTCGCGTGGCCGGTCCATCTTTACTGGAATGATCTGCTCGATCCTGCCGGGACGCGGAGTCATGATAACGATGCGGTCGCTCATGTAGATGGCTTCGTCGATGTCATGGGTAACGAGCAGCATGGTAGTGCGGTGGGCGCGCCAGAGGCGCAGTACTTCATCCTGCATAAGCATGCGGGTGAAGGCATCGAGCGCGCCGAGTGGTTCGTCGAGCAGGAGCACTTTGGGATGGTTAATCATCGCCCGCGCGAGCGCAACGCGCTGGGCCATGCCTCCCGAGAGATGATGCGGAAAGGCATCAGCAAAGGCTTCCAGACCTACCAGGCGCATGAATTTATCGACCTGACCGCGTTCTTGTTTCAGCACACCGCGCGCGACGAGGCCGGCTTCGATGTTGCGTCGGACGGTGAGCCACGGAAAAAGATTCGGATCTTGAAAGACAAGGCCCCGTTCTGCGCTTGGCGCGGTGATTGGCTCGTCGCCTACTAAAACCGCGCCCTCGGTCGGAAGAATAAGGCCGGCGATGAGACGCAGTAGAGTGGACTTCCCGCAACCGCTCGGTCCCACGACCGATACGAGCTCCCCAGCCGAGACGAAGAGCGACACCCTGTCTAAAGCCAGTGCGCCCACCGCAGCGCCATTAACTGCCGCAAAGTGTTTGCTCGCGCCGCGGACGCGGAGGGAAGAAGCTTCGGTGGCGGCAGGTTCGGTCATCACGGCTACCATTTGATAACTCCCTTCTGCCAGACCAACACGCGATTGCGCACCTTGAAGAGAACAGTCATGATAGTAGAGAAAAACGCCGCCATGATAATAAGAGCGCCATAGACCTTTCCATACTCCGCCCAGCCCTGGGCCCA